>JAIBJL010000029.1 GCA_020029545.1 Gammaproteobacteria bacterium | reverse complement strand
CCTGTCTATTTTCCCGGGGCCGCCTTCGTCCTGGCATCGGCCATGACCCTGGCCGGCATCCTGCTGCTGTTCATGCACAGCGATCGTCGATTGCGGCGCACCGCCTGACAACACGGTCAAGGACGCGCGGCGGCAAAACGCACGCTCCTGCATGAACTCACGCTGCGCCGATATCCTCGTTCCAGACATCCGGATGCGCTTCGATGAAGCTCGTCAGTAGCTGTACACATTCCGGCGAGTCGAGGTCGATGACCTTGACGCCGCGTTCGCGCAGCCAGTCGATGCCGCCACGGAAGGTACGCGACTCGCCCACCACGACCGTGCCGATCCGAAATTGGACGATGAGTCCGCTGCAGTACCAGCATGGAGCGAGCGTCGTCACCATGATTTTGTCCTGGTAGCGGCGCTGCCGGCCGGCCTTGCGAAAGGCATCGGTCTCGCCATGCACGGAAGGATCGTTCTCCTGGACGCGCCGATTGTGCCCGCAACCGAGCATCGTTCCCTTGTTGTCGAACAAGGCGGCGCCGATGGGAATGCCGCCCTCTGCCAGCCCCGTGCGAGCTTCCTCGAGCGCGGTGGCGAGCATGATCCGATAGCTGGATTCGTCACTCATGTCTATTCATCCGGTGGCGCCGGTGCTGGGCTACCCGGCAAATACTGCACGATTCCACAGCCGATGTGACAGCAAAATTCCGATGCTAGTGACGCCGACCCTCGCCCGTCCCCGGCACGGCCCCGGAAATGCGGTTGCCATGCTGCGATAATGGCAGTGGCGGTAATCTCGGTGAACCGCGCCGTGCGCGCGACCACCGACCACGGCAAAGGCTTCATTCAGTAGCAGGAGACCACGATGTGCGACACGCATTCACTCGATGACATGGCGGAATTCGAAGAACGCTCGCGCGGTTTGTCGCGGCGACAGTTCGGTGCGCTATCGCTGGGCACGGGTCTGGTCATGATGCTCCCCAGCGTCGCGAGTGCCGCTGCGGTGACCGAAGGCATGGTCGAGATCAAGACACCCGATGGTGTCGCCGATGCGTACTTCGTTCATCCGTCGAGTGGTAAGCACCCCGGCGTGTTGATCTGGCCGGACGCTCTCGGCCTGCGCCCGGCGTTTCAGCAAATGGGCAAGCGGCTTGCCGAAGCCGGTTATGGCGTACTGGTCCCCAATCCTTTCTATCGGACTCAGAAGGCGCCGATTCTGCCGCCGGGGGCGAGCTTCCAGGACGAAGCCACTCGCAAGGTCATCATGTCCATGATGGGTGCACTGAATCCGCAGACGCATGTGACCGATGCCACGGCGTTCATAGGCTGGTTGGACCAGCAAGCCGCTATCGACACCAAGCGCAAGCTGGCCACGACCGGTTATTGCATGGGCGGACCGATCACGATGCGCACCGCCGCCGCCTTCCCTGCACGCGTCGGGGCTGCCGCATCGTTCCACGGCGGCGGACTGGTGACCGATAAGCCAGACAGTCCGCATCTACTGGTGGAAAAAATGCAGGCGCAGTACCTGATCGCGATCGCTGAGAATGACGACCAGCGCGAGCCGAAATCCAAAGACGTCCTGCGTGAAACCTTTGCCGCAGCGAAACTGCCGGCCGAGATCGAAGTGTATGCAGGCGCGATGCACGGCTGGTGTCCGCCGGATGCGCCCGTCTACAACGAAGCGCAGGCCGAAAAGGCCTGGAGCCGCATGCTGGCGTTGTTCAAGACGGCGCTGGCCTGACCGCATGGTCGTTCACCTCATCGACGGCACCTACGAACTGTTCCGGCACTTCTACGGACTGCGGCGCTTCAACAAGGGCAAGGATGCGCCCTTCGGCGCCGTCGTCAGCGTCATCAATACCGTCTTCCAAACATTGGAAGAAGGCGCCACGCATATCGGTGTCGCCACCGATCACGTGATCGAATCGTTTCGCAATCGGTTATGGTCGGGCTACAAGACCGGCGACGGGATCGAGCCCGGACTGCGCGCCCAGTTCACGCCGCTGGAAGAAGCCCTGGTCGATCTGGGCATCGCCGTGTGGCCGATGATCGAACTGGAAGCCGACGATGCACTCGCCTCCGCTGCGCACTTGGCTGCGACCGATCCAAGCGTCGAGCAGGTGCTGATCTGGACCCCCGACAAGGATCTCGCTCAGTGCGTCGCGGGCGACCGCGTCGTGCAGATGGATCGCAAGTCGAAGCAGGCGCGTAACGCCCGGCAGGTGCGCGAGAAGTTCGGCGTCGACCCGCAGTTCATCCCCGACTATCTGGCGCTGGTGGGCGATACGGCGGACGGCTATCCGGGAATTGCGGGCATCGGTGCAAGAACCGCTGCGAATCTAATCAACAGACATGGTCGGATCGAGGCGTTTCCTGTCGACGTTCTCGGCGAGCAGCGTGATCTGGCCTTGTTGTTCAAGAAGCTCGCCACGTTGCGTACCGACGCCAAGCTGTTCAATCACGTGGACGAACTGCGCTGGCGCGGACCGACCGCTGCATTCGCAGCGCGCACCGCGACCCTCGGCAACGAGCGCCTGCTCGCACGTGCCGAAAAGATCGCCGCGCAGCGGTCGCTGGCGTGAGTCGCGAACGCACGCAATGCAGGCCAGCGGCTGGGCGCCGGACAGCTCGAACTCAGCCGACACACAGTTCCGCTCAAAGTGTCTGACGCGCGGTGCCGGGAACCGCATCAAGCCCGCTGCTTGAGACCGGCTTCGTCCACAGATCGGCATTCGCAATGCCCAGCTTGTGCGGATCGAACGTGGGATCCAGACCGGCCTTCTTCTGCGCCTCGTAATCGCGCAGCGCAATCAAAGCCGGCTTCTGAACGATCAGAATGGCGATAATGTTCAGCCACGCCATGATCCCTACGCCTACGCTGCCGAGCGACCAGACACCTTCCGCGTTCCACACAGCACCGAAGCCCACGGATGCCATCATCAGCAATTTCAGCAGCAAGATCGACCACGCCGGTGCCTTGTTGCGTGCCACGAACTCGAGGTTCGTCTCCGCCATGTAGTAGTAAGCGACGATGGTGGTGAAGGCGAAAAACAGGATCGCCAGCGCGACGAAGCTGGCACCGAAGCCGGCAAACACCGACTCGATCGCGGCTTGTGTATAGCCGGAGCCTGCGGGAGCCGGAACCAGAGCGCCGGTCGCGTCAGCCACCCGCGGCAGATTCTCAGCCAGCAACTCACCGGTATTTGGATTGATGACGTTGTACTTACCGGTGCACAGAATGATGAAGGCGGTAGAGGTACAAATGATGGCGGTGTCGAAATAGATCGAAAACGCCTGTACGTAGCCTTGCTTGGCCGGATGCGAAACTTCAGCGGCAGCCGCGGAGTGGGGACCCGTGCCCTGCCCCGCCTCGTTCGCATAGATACCGCGTTTCACGCCCCACTGGATCGCAAGTCCGAGAATCGCGCCGAACGCCGCGTTTGGATTGAAGGCATTGTCGAGGATCAACGTGAACATCCCTGGAACCCGGTCTGCGTTGATCACCATGATCACGATCGCCATGATCATGTAACCGACCGCCATGAACGGCACCACGATTTCTGCGAATGTCGCGATGCGACGCACACCGCCGAAGATGATCGCACCAAGAATGGCGACGACGGCGACGGCACTGATCCAAGCCGGAATGTTCCACGCATTCATGACACTGTTTGCGATCTCGTACGACTGCACCGTGGGAAGCAGCAATCCGGTGCCGACAATGGTCGAAATCGCAAACGCTATTGCGTACCAGCGCTGCCCCATGGCCTTGTCGATGTAGTACGCAGGTCCGCCCCGGTACAGACCATGATCGTCCTTCTGCTTGTAGATCTGCGCGAGCGTACATTCGATGTACGATGTGGACGCTCCGAGCAGCGCCATCACCCACATCCAGAAGATCGATCCTGGCCCGCCGGCGGCGATCGCTGTCGCGATCCCCGCAATATTGCCTACGCCGATCCGGCCTGACAGCGACATCGCCAAGGCCTGAAACGACGACACACCCGCGGCCGATTTCTGTCCGGAAGTGGTCAACCGGACCATCTCCATAAAACCGCGGATCTGCATGAATCGCGTGCGAATAGAAAAGTACAGTCCAGCGCCCAGGCACAGATAAATGAGCGCCGGACTCCAGATCAGTCCGTCCAGATACTTGACCAGTTCACCCACGCTTGTTCCCCATCGCAGTTCGGAATCGGCGAAGAATGGCATGTGTCGGTGCTGCATGCCACCACGAGCCGCAAGAATGTTCCTGTATCTGCTGAATTCAACAGCCCTGCGATGTCTTCATGCTGACGAGAGGCATGGCGCGCTTCCTGAACAGGCTCGGCAGCCAGTGACGAATCAGCCTTCAAACGAGCCAGCGTGAAAGTCGCTGCGTCCGGATGCCGGGATCGACAACGGGTTGCGGCACATGCCGGCAATATCGGCCTACGCTGCGGCTTGGCTTTCCTGCGCGCCCGGCTTGCCGTTCGAGCCGGCCAGAATCTTCCAGATCGCATCGAGTTCATCGACCAAGCGTTCCTGCACATAGGCATGCAGAATCATCTGTTCGAATTCGCTGCACGGTGTCAGCCTGAGTCCATGCAGATGAATGCCCGGATGCCGCTGATCGGCCGCACCGTACAACGCCATGACTTTCGCCGTGGCCTGGATGTCGTGAGATTTTTCGAGTAGCGGGACACTGAAGCGGATATGCAGCGAGTGCTGCTTCTGCAGTACATCGCTCTGCTTCAGCGCCAACCGCAAGCCGCAGGAACTGAGATCACAAATCACCCCGTCAAGCACATCGCCTTGCTGAGGTTCGTTCAGGGTGATGGCGGCGGGCAGGCATACCTGTGCGCGTGGACGCTGTCGCACATGTCGCATATCGATCGTCGGCGGCAGCTGCAGATGAAAGTAAGGGATCGGATCGAACATCACCTTGCGGACGATGCCCGAAAAACGAAATGCCGCGGTGCCGTGAAATGCACGGAAGATCCAGGTTTGTCCGTCGGCCATGGCGACCAGCGAATTGTCGCGGCTCATCGGGGCACTGAGCATCAGCCCGCGCTGCTCATGCGTTCCGATGACCCAGGCGGTGTAACTCTCGCCACGATCATCGCGCGACATGCGAAATCCGACACGCGTGCTGCCTGCGACGCGCGCATAGGCATTGCGGAACGCCTGCAGCGGACAGGTTTCCGGCACTTCGATGCGTTCTTGTTCCGGTTCAGACTGCTCCTCTGGGCGGTATGCCGGGCGTACGCCGTTGCGTAGCAGTGCCTCGCGAATACGTTCGCTGACGACCTGCCCTTTGGCCAGCAACAACGTGTTATCCGCGCCGTAGACAGAGAACGGCAAAGCCTTGCCGACAATGATGTCCTTCGCGAGGAGTGGTGTCTGTCTGGACATGCGATCGCCTCGGGTAGTCTGCGCAGCTGTACGCAAGCCTTGATGCATACGTCCGATCTCTGAGAGGACAATCGGCATTTCCACCAGCGTCTTTAGGGATCGCCGCAATGGGTCGAGGCTTATTCCGACATAATTCACGGAACTGGTTCGCAGGTTTCATGCGCGGCGGACCTGGAGTGCTCCGCCAGGGACTGGACTGCCATTTCCGTTGAGGGAGCAACAGTCCAGCGCCGAGGCGTATTCGATCTGATTCGTGCGCAGCGCGGCTCGCGAAGGCAGGACTGATACAGCGAAAATCGCTACATGACGAACTTGTAGACGACGAAAAAGATCGCGAATCAGTCCGGCTTCGTGGTCAGCCAGGTCTTCACGGTTGCTGTCGCCACCATGCATAGATGGCAATCGCTACGAAGGCTGCGAGTGCACCCACGACGACAGGTAGCCATTTCATCGCTGCTTGCAATGTCGGGGACAATGGGCTGACTCCATCCGGGCCGCGATATTCCACCAGCACCACACTCACATTGTCCCTGCCACCTTTCGCCAATGCCGCCTCGATCAAGGCATCGGCAGCAGAATCGGGTGCGCAGTGCAGCGCCAACACCGCTGCGATCTCGCGATCCTCAAGCTCATCATTCAACCCGTCGCTGCACAGTAGCAGCCAATCGCCATTGCGTAGCGGCAGATCGATGAGCGAAGGCTTGGGTGTTCCGATACCGATCGTCTGAGTCACCAGATTACGCTGCGGGTGCTCGCGCAATTCGGCGTCGGACAGCGGTTGCTGCTCGCGCAGCAACTCCAGGAACGAATGATCGCGCGTGACGCCTTTCAGTACACCCGTCCGCCACAGGTAGGCCCGGCTATCGCCGACCCAGGCAATTTCGCTGCGACCCTTACCTATTCTGATTGCAACAACCGTCGAACCCATGTTCGCATGAACGGGATTCTGCGCGGCCGCCTCCAACAACGCCGCATGCGCCCGATCGAACGCCGAGATCAGCGGCATGCCGGCGGCTGCCAGCAAGGTCTCCTTGACGATACGACTGGCAACATCTCCGCTGGCGTGGCCCCCCATTCCGTCCGCGACGAACCATAGCGACTGCGATTCATCCCAGCCCATCGAGTCTTCGTTTTCACCGCCCCGGCGACCCGCATGTGTGCGCGCGGCGAAACGCATGTCAGCGACGATCCGGCGTCAGCAGCATCAAGTTTCCAGGTAACTGCGTGCGGCCAGCCACTGCTGAATGTGTATCTCTTGCTTCGCCCAGCCGCTGCATTGGAATTTGCTCAGCGAGTTTTTTGTCGAAGCCGCAGACTGCTGCGGTCCGAAGTTCGTGTCATTCTTCACAGCCTCATCGAGGGTGTCAATCGACGCTCTCCTACATCCGGGTGACCCAACGAATTGCTCAGGCTCCACGCCAAGCACGATCTGTTCGGTTGCCGCATAATAGCCAGCCTTGGCCATATCCAACTTGGCGTATCGCGGCACCTTGGGGGACCGGCCTACGTCTGGCGCAGATACCAGCCTTACATCAATCAGCGCAATGCACCGATGGCGTTTCCACGGAAAAAAGGCCCGGTGATGCAAGTCACACTTCTGCATGCCCCGGCTGCGAGTGTGTGAGGGAGAATCTGTCGCTATACGTCATAGGGAACGATGCAACGTGGCCAGCGACTGCATTTGACTGTGTACAGGTCGTGAAACGACTTGTCGCGGCCACTGCAACTGCTCGCCGCATCAGGGAGGAACGCTACGCATGGACACACCGATCTTTCGTCGCCACTTCATTGGCCGATCTGCAGCGCCGACCTCGTCGCGGCCACGGCAGCGCCTGCGTGGATCGCTCCTTCCATGAAACGCAAGCTATTCCACATCGGCATTCTGGGACTGACCCAAATCGAGCGCCTGACGGTCGCGTCGGTGTGTTCGCTCACGCAGTCGCGGGCCTGTCAGTATCAGGTATTGCCGCCGGAGCGTTGCGTGGAGGCGGATATCATGCTGGTCGATGGGGACGACGAACGTGCACTGCAATTGTGGCTGGCCTCGCCGGTGCATCGCGAAGGGCGCCCTGCGCTGCTGATTGGACGCGACCCGACAGTCCTCGCTGGCTATCCCCATGTGCTGCCGCGTAGCCGCTTCGCCGCCCGGCTGGTGCGACAGCTCGATCAGATGACTTTGCAGGAACTTCGCTATTTCCGCGATATGACGATCGGTGCAGATGTGGCGGGTGCGAGCCACTTCGGCGTGGCCGGCCGCCGACAGGAAAATGATCTGCTTGCGCTCGACACCGGCATGTTCGAGCCGATGAACTCTGGCGAATTCAGCCATGGCAAATTCAGCCAGGCCGGCATGCACACGGGCTTGCACGCGTTGCCGCGCGTTTTGGTGATCGATGACTGCGTCGTCGTACAGGCAAAGATGCGCGCGCTGCTGGGGATGCACGGACTCAGCACCGATCTGGTCGACAATGCCGAACAGGGAATCGAATTGATGCGAGACACGCGTTACGCCATCGTTTTCCTGGATATCGTTTTGCCCGGCATGGACGGTTACGCTGCCTGCCGGCGGATGAAAACCAGCGACCGGGCGTTCACGCCGATTGTCATGCTGAGCAGCCGCGATTCGGCACTGGACAAGATGCGCGGACGCATGGCCGGCTGCAACCGCTATCTCACGAAGCCGATCGCCGTCGAGTCGCTGCTGAAAGTGCTGCATGATTTCATTCCAGCGCAAACGCTAACCCTGGCTGCCGCATCGGTATCGGGTGCGCATCGTGCGTTGTCGCCACCTGCAAGCCCGTCCAACGTGTCCGACAGCACAGTTACCATTCGGGAGCGGTGACGCTGCGCCGGACGCATGGGATGATCCGGCCAGGCAAGTGCATCCAATGCACCCCAATCCTGTTTCCAAGCACCTATACCGGTCGGATATCCGTTGATCAGACAATTCTTCAGATGGGTGGCCATGGTCTTGGCGATTCAACTCGCTACGTGGCACTGTTCATCGCTCGCGCAAACGCCGACAGGCGCTGACCCGGAGACGACCGCCAGCGTTCATCGCATCATTGTTCACTGGCGGGATCGTTTGTCCGGCTCGAGTACCGCTCGAATCCGCAAGGCAGCTAACCGCGCCGAAATCGACCTGCAGCACCGGCAGCACATCACCGATGATCTGGAAGTGCTGGAAACTGTCGCTGCAGTCGATGCCGATGGCTTTACCCGCCTGCTGGAGCGCCTGAATGCGGACCCGTCGGTGGCCTACGCGGCACCGGACCTGCGGCGGCAGCGTCATGCTGTCACCTCGGATCCGCTGCTGTTCGAGCAGTGGTACCTGTTGAGTACACAACCAGCTGCAACGCGCATCGATGCCGCCTGGGACCTGACTCAAGGCAGCAGCTCTACCATCATTGCTGTGCTGGATACCGGTGTACGTTTCGATCATCCCGACATCGGTGTCAGCGCGTCCGGCGGGACCTTGCTGGCCGGCTATGACTTCATTTCGAACCCTGCCGTAGCGAACGACGGCAACGCACGCGACGCCGACGCTTCCGATCCCGGCGACTGGGTCACGGAAGACGAGCTATCGCAATCGATCTTCAAGGATTGCAAGGCAGCCAGCAGCTCCTGGCACGGCACACGTGTTGCGGGACTGATCGGTGCGCTGACGAACAATGGCGCGGGCGTGGCTGGCGCTGCGTGGCAAACGCACGTGCTGCCGGTACGTGTCCTGGGGAAGTGCGGCGGATTCGACTCGGACATCATTGCCGGGATGCGCTGGGCCGCAGGACTGCCGGTGAACGGCGTACCGATGAATACCTCGCCGGCAACGATCATCAACATGAGCCTGGGCAGCGCCGGTCTGTGCACCGCTGCCTATCAGGCGGCGGTCGATGAAATCACGGCAGCGGGCGTGCTGGTCGTTGCGTCTGCGGGCAATGCAGGCGGTCCCGTGGACGCACCAGCGAATTGTGCTGGCGTGCTCGGGGTAGCCGGGCTGCGGCATGCCGGCACCAAGGTAGGCTTCACCAACGTGGGTCCGGAAATCGGCATCAGTGCGCCGGGCGGCAACTGCATCAACACGGGTTTGGGTCAGCCCTGCCTGTTCTCGATCGTCGTGGCGACCAACTCGGGAACGACGACACCGGCGGTTTCGACGTATACCGATCGTATCAACTACAACATCGGCACCAGCTTTTCTGCTCCTATGGTCGCGGCCGGTGCGGCGTTGATGCGTTCCGTGAATGCCACCTTATCGCCACCGCAACTGATCGCACTGCTGCAGTCGTCCGCCAACACCTTCCCCACCGACACCAGCTTGCCTGCCTGTCATGTCCCGGCGAGCGCGGCTGATCTGCAGACGCTGGAATGCAACTGCACCACAGCCACCTGCGGCGCGGGCATGCTGAACAGCGCCGCCGCCGTGGCTGCGGCGCTGCAGCCCTTTCCCATGGTGACTATCGACGGTGACGCAGCGCTCCGCAGCAGCCTCACAGCGAGTGCCGCCAGCAGCTTCGCATCGAACGGCCGCACGCTGGTCGCTTACGAATGGAGCGTCGTCAATGTCAGCGGCGCAGCACCGCAGCTGCTGTCACCTACACAAGCGCAGACGTCGATTGCGATTACCGGCAACGGACAGTTCACACTGCGGCTGGTGGTGACGGACGATAGCGGTGCTCAGGCGGCGAAGGAAGTCACGGTGAGCACGCCCGCGCAAAGCGCACCGGCTGCGCCGCGGGCTGCAACCCGCAGTCGCGGTGGCGGATCGTTCGGTTGGGAATTTCTCATTCTGGCGATAGTTGCTGCTATCCGCGCGGCTCGCCTGCTCCCACACCGCCGGCAGCCGGTCGGACTGCAGTGATCGTACCCAGGTAGGCGACTCGCCGTACTACTACTTGCCGCCGAGCTTGCCCACCACGCCGCGCAGATATTCGGTGAACTTCGGTCCCAGATTCTCGTGCTTCATGCCGAATTCCACTGTGGCCTGCAGATAGCCGAGCTTGCTGCCGCAGTCGTAGCGCTTGCCTTCGAATTCGTAGGCATAGACCGACTCGCTCGCGAGCAGTGCCGCGATACCATCCGTCAGCTGGATCTCGCCCCCGGCGCCGCGGTCGATTTTCTCCAAACGCTCGAATATGGATGGTGACAGCAGGTAGCGGCCGACGACCGCGAGATTCGACGGCGCATCCTTGGGCTTGGGCTTCTCGACGATCTGCCGCACCTGGCTGACGCGACCCTGCTTGTCCGTGGTGGAGACGATGCCGTATTTGTCGGTCTCGGCCGGTGGCACGGTTTCGACACCGAGTACGCTGCCGCCGTGCTTCTCATACACATCGGCCATCTGTTTGAGGCAGGCCGTGGGTGCGTCGATGAGGTCGTCCGCGAGATGCACAAAGAATGGCTCGTTGCCGACCACGGGCTTCGCGCACCAGACGGCATGCCCCAAACCCAGCGGCGATGGCTGGCGAATGTAAATGCAACTGGCATAGGAAGGCACGATGTCCTTAAGCAGTTTGAGCAGGTCTTCCTTGCCCTTCGCCTGCAGCTCCTCTTCGAGCTCATGGTCGGAATCGAAATGATCCTCGATGGCACGCTTGGAGCTGCCCGTGATGAATACCAGCTTGCGTGCTCCGGCAGCGAGCGCTTCTTCGGCGGCGTACTGAATCAGTGGTTTGTCGACGATCGGCAACATTTCCTTCGGGCTGGCCTTGGTGGCCGGTAGAAATCGTGTACCGCGTCCGGCCACTGGGAATACTGCCGTGGTAATGGCTTTCGACTGACTCACGCGCTGCCTCCTGATGTGACAAGGCACCGATCATAGCCGAAGCACGCTAGTATGAAACAGCGACTCGGGCATCCTGCCACTCGCGCTGTGGCGATGACGGGAAAAGGTGCGACTTTTCCCGCATCGCCCGCCGCGTACGCGGCGGGCACATCTGCTGCACAGGGAGGTGCGAATGCCGTGGGCGCAGGAAGCGTTGGAACGGCCATGTGCCTGGGTGGCACTCGATGAAATACGTTTCATCCTGCGGGGTCGGGCGCAGCACGATGGACCACTCTAATTTAAGAAAGGTGACGTCCGTTCTAACGGACGCCACCTTCGATTTCCGGCTCGGCACCCCTGCACCATCCGCCGCCGCGGGGACGGCGCCATGCACCACCGCGGTTCGTCAGCCCACTTTCTTGCTCTCAGAAGCCGCGGCATCGACGCGGATATTGCTGCGATTCTTTTCCAGCGTCTTGGCACCGATGCCCTTGATCTTGCGCAGGTCGTCCGCGCTCTTGAACCCGCCATTTTTCTCGCGGTAGGCAACGATCGCCTGCGCCTTGCTCAGACCGATACCGTTGAGTTCCTTTGCGATGGTGGCGGCGTCCGCCTTGTTGATATCCACCGGGCCCGCCCATACCAGCATGGGCACGAGGCTGGCAACCAGCGCCTGGATCGAACGACGCGTTACGACAGAAATCGACATTGAAGACTTCGACATGAGCCACTCCTTGAGCTGTGTGAAAACATTCCATGAACCGATAAGGTCCACAAAAGAATTCTGCCCGCGAGCACCCGCATGTGAAGCGCGAATTACTGCGCAATTGGTGGAGAAACGCTGTCGGGAACACAGATCGGCCGACCCACGGGGAAGTGGGAATGCCGAGCGTTGTATGGAGCAATACCAGCCGGTGTCAGGCTAGTCCCGGCTCCTGTCGTCGAGACGGGCACGGTCTTCGGCAATACGCAGTGCGCGTCGTAGTCGCCCGCGCTCGCGCAGCAGTTGACCGGTCCAGCGCAGGCGCCATGACAGCCCCGCCAGCAGACCGATCACGAAGGTGACGACCAGCGCGACGCCCAGCGGCGACGTGATTCTGGCGAATGCCAGTTCGATCGCGACTGACGTTGCATTCATGGCACTGACCACGATGGCAATGAGTGTGGCCAGGATCAGGCAGAAAGCGAAAAGTAAGCGCGGCATGCCGTTCAGCGTGACCGCAAGGGCGCTGACTGCCGAAGGTATGCGGGTACAGGGAGACTGGCAACGATCAAGCGACAGCGAAACATGGTGCTCACTGCAACGTGGACGGAATCAAGTCAATCTCTGATGGGATTGCCGACACCTTCATTGACGCGGTCACGCAAATCTTTGCCGGGCTTGAAATGCGGCACGTACTTGCCGGACAGCGCCACGGTTTCACCGGTCTTGGGATTACGCCCTTGTCGCGGTGGCCGGAAATGCAATGAGAAGCTGCCGAAACCGCGGATCTCGATACGATTGCCCTGCGCGAGAGCGTCGCTCATGATCTCGAGTATCTGCTTTACTGCCAGCTCCACATCCTTTGCAGGCAGATGTTTCTGCTTCGCAGCGATGAGCTCGATAAGTTCCGATTTCGTCATGTCGGGCCCGTTGTTGTTTTCCACAGCAGCTTACCTGCCCTCCATCCCAACACAGGTCGCTGATACAGCGGCGCTGCTTTCTTGGCAGCGCCGCTGCAAGCCAGGTCGATCGCTGGCGATCAGTTGTTGTCCTGACCTGCGATATGTTCTTTGAGCAGATCGCCCAGGCTGGTTCCGGACGAGGACTCGTTGGTGCGATAGCTCTGCACCACTTCGTTCTCTTCGTGGATTTCCTTGGCTTTGATCGACAGGGCGATCGTGCGGCTCTTGCGGTCGACGTTGATGAATTTCGCTTCCACCTCGTCATCCACCTTGAGGACGGTACGCGCGTCCTCCACCCGATCGCGCGACAGCTCGGACGCACGCAGATGTCCGTCGACACCGCCGCCGAGGTCGATGATCGCACCCTTGGCATCCACTTCGCGCACCTTGCCGACGACGATCGAATTCTTTGGATGCTCGGCAATCCAGGTCGAGAACGGATCCTTCGCCAGCTGCTTGACGCCCAGCGAAATGCGCTCGCGCTCCGGATCGATCGACAGCACCATGGCTTCGAGCGTCTGCCCCTTCTGGTAGTTACGCACGGCTTCTTCGCCAGGCACGTCCCAGGAGATGTCCGAGAGATGTACCAGGCCGTCAATGCCACCGTTCAGCCCGATGAAGATGCCGAAATCGGTGATCGACTTGATCTGGCCGCTGACGCGATCGCCACGGTTGATGCTGTCGCTGAATTCCTTCCACGGATTGGCCTGGCATTGTTTGATGCCGAGCGAAATACGGCGGCGCTCTTCGTCGATGTCGAGCACCATGACTTCAACTTCCTGGCCGATGTGCACGACCTTCGACGGATTGACGTTCTTGTTCGTCCAGTCCATCTCCGAGACGTGTACCAGGCCTTCGACGCCCTCTTCGATCTCGACGAAGCAGCCGTAGTCGGCAATGTTCGTGACCTTGCCGAACAGACGCGTGCCGGTCGGGTAACGACGGCCGATCTGCTGCCATGGGTCGTTGCCCAGCTGCTTGATGCCGAGCGAGACGCGCTGACGTTCGCGATCGAACTTCAGGATGCGGACATCGATTTCATCGCCGACATTGACCACTTCCGACGGGTGCTTGACGCGCTTCCACGCCATGTCCGTGATGTGCAGCAGGCCATCGATCCCGCCGAGATCGACGAACGCGCCGTAGTCGGTGAGATTCTTGACGACGCCCTTGACGACGGCGCCTTCCTGCAGCTTCTCGAGCAGTTCGGTGCGCTCGGCGCTGTATTCCTGTTCGACGACGGCACGACGCGACACGACCACGTTGTTGCGCTTCTGGTCGAGCTTGATGACCTTGAACTCGAGAACCTTGCCTTCGAGATACGACGGATCGCGCACGGGACGCACGTCGACGAGCGATCCGGGCAGGAACGCGCGGACGAAATCGATTTCGACCGTGAAGCCGCCCTTGACGCGACCGTTGATGATGCCCTTGACCACTTCCTGCTTCTCGAACGCCTGTTCGAGGCGCGACCAGGTCCGTGCACGCTTGGCCTTTTCGCGCGACAGGCGGGTCTCGCCGGTGCCGTCCTCGACGCTGTCGAGGGCAACTTCGACGTCGTCGCCGACGTGGACTTCGATCTCGCCGCGTTCGTTCTTGAACTGGTCGGACGAGATGACCGCTTCGCTCTTGAGACCCGCGTTGACGATGATGAAATCGTCGCCGACTTCTACAACGCGTGCGGTAAGAATGGAACCCGGCTTGATCTTCTGCGAGGCGAGGCTCGCTTCAAACATATCGGCAAAACTTTCGATGGCAAGACTTGAGCTCATAGTGCATCCCGGGCCGGTGCGACCCGCTGGTCCTTGCTGTCATCCTGACGAGCGAGGGGTTGTTGAATCAAATCGCGCAGTCCGGCGCGATACCGAGAAAATCGACACGATCCAAATCGGCAGGCGCCCATGAGGAGCGCGCATCACCGCATTTCATTTCCATCCGAAGGTCTTCAGCCTGCGCGATGGAGTCGTCGCCTGCGGCAGGACCGACAACCGCCGCCTTCACTGCGCGAATCGTGCTGTCGTCAATGCCAGCACCTGAGTGACTACCGCATCGATCGACAACGCGGTGGAATCCAGGAACACTGCATCGTCCGCAGGCCTCAACGGCGCCACCGGTCGACTGGCATCGCGCCGGTCGCGCTCGGCAATCTCCAGCGAAAGGGCGGCGAGGTTAGCACCGAGTCCCTTGTCTTTCAACTGGTTATAGCGCCTCCGGGCCCGTTCCTCCGCGCTCGCGGTCAGGAAGATTTTGAGAGGCGCGGTGGGAAAAATGACGGTACCCATGTCGCGACCGTCCGCAATGAGCCCTGGCGGGCGCGCAAAGGCATGCTGACGCGCTGTCAGCGCCGACCGGACCGCGGGAATGGCGGCGACGCGGGAAGCCCCATCGCCCGCCTGCTCGCTTCTGATCGCCCGACTGACCTCCTGGCCCGCCAGCCAGATCTGCTCCTCACCCCGCAGATCGGCCCCGAACCGCACATCCAAGGTGCCGGCGATCCGTGTCAGCGCTGCGACATCGTCGAACGCGACCCTGGCGCTCAGGGCCACATGGGCGACCAGGCGGTAGAGCGCGCCACTATCCAGCAGGTGCCAGCGCAGTTCGGCAGCGACCCGGCGTGCCACCGTCCCCTTGCCCGCACCGCTGGGGCCATCGATCGTCACGATCCGATCGGTGGCCAGGGCTACCGTACCCTGCTCCGGCATAGATTCAGGTGTGTTCGGCGACATTCAGGCCGGCGCCGCGCGCAGTCGCCACGAAGCCGGGGAACGAGGTCGCGACGTTGGCCACATCATCGATCTGAATCGCCGCCGCCGCGCGCAGGCTGGCGACGGTGAATGACATCGCTATGCGATGATCGCCGTCGCTGTCGATTCGACCGCCACTGAACGCGGCGCCCGCCGGCTTGCCCCGGATGCGCATGCCGTCGGGGGTGGCTTCGCAATCTACGCCAAGCGCCTTGAGCCCCCGCTCCATCACCGCGATCCGGTCGCTTTCCTTGACCCGCAGTTCTTCCGCCCCCGTCACGAGGGTCTCGCCCTCGGCACAGGCTGCTGCAACAAACAGTGCGGGGAATTCATCGATGGCCAGCGGCACCAGATGCCCGGGCACGGTGATGCCTCTGAGCTTGGCTGGATGCACCTCGATGTCTGCGACCGGCTCGGCACCGGCACTGCGATGATTGATCAGGCGCAGATCCGCGCCCATCAGGGCCAGTATGTCGAGCAACCCGGTACGGGTCGGGTTAATCCCCACGCCGCGAATCACAAAACTGCTGCCGGCGAAGCCACTGCCGGTGCTGATGGCGCCAGCGACGAGAAAAAAGGCGCTCGACGAAAAATCGCCCGGTACATCCAGTGAACAGGCATTCAAGCGGGCCGGCGGTTCGACTGTCACAACGCCCTTGACGGCCTCCACCGCACAGCCAAATCCCAGCAACATGCGTTCGGTGTGATCGCGAGTGACGGCCGGCTCGATGACCGTCGTGGCGCCGCGCGCATACAACCCGGCGAGCAATACGGCTGACTTCACCTGTGCGCTGGCCACCGGCAGATCGTAGCGAATGCCCGAGAGTGATGCGCCACCGGCGATCTGTACCGGCGGCTTACCTTCGAGCGTGCGAATACGCGCCCCCATCTTGCGCAGCGGCACGGCCGCACGCTCCATCGGACGCTTCATCAATGAGGCATCGCCGATGAGTTCGCTGTCGAACTGCTGACCCGCCAGCAAGCCGGTCATCAGCCGCATCGCCGTGCCCGAGTTGCCCATGTCCAGCGCGTGACCGGCGCCTTTCAAGCCGTGCAGGCCGACACCCTGAATGCGCACTTCGCGCGCGCCTGCCGCACCGGTCTGATCGATGCTCACACCCAGCGCACGCATGGCCTTCATGGTCGCAAGGCAATCCTCGCTTTCCAGAAAACCGCGGACCTCGGTGACGCCGTCGGCGATACCGCCGAGCATCAGCGCGCGATGAGAAATGGATTTATCGCCGGGGACACGGACGGTGCCGGACACGCCGGCAGCCGGCTGAACAATGTAATGCGACATCGATGCAAATCAGGTAAGAAAATCAAATGGCAAGCGCAGCACGCAAGGCCTCCAGCATACGCCGATTCTGCGCCTGGGTTCCGATGGTCAGGCGCAGATGATTCGGCAGCTGGTAGTTGCCGACCGGACGCACGATCACGCCCTGGCGCAGCATGGCATCGTACACGGGCAATGCCGGGCGCCGGCAATCGATCAGAACGAAATTGCCGCGCGATGGCGAGATGCCCACCGGCAACTGCGCCAGGCCACTGAGCAACTGCTGCATCCCCGCATCGTTCACCGCGATGGTGGCACGCAAATGTTCCTCATCATCCAGCGCCGCGCGCGCCGCAGCGAGTGCCAGCGAATTCACATTGAATGCCTGGCGTACCCGGTTCAACAAGCCGGCCACCTCGGGATGCGACAACGCATAGCCGACGCGCAGCCCGGCCAATCCATACGCCTTTGAAAAGGAACGCGTCACGACCAGATTCGGACATGCGGTCAGCCAGTAGCTGCCGTTGGGAAATGCCGGATCGCGCACATATTCGGTGTACGCCTCGTCCAGTACCACCAAAGTCGAGCGTGGCAATGCATCGATGAAGGCACGCAACGGGGCAGCTTCGAGCCAGGTACCGGTCGGATTGTTCGGGTTCGCCACGAACACCACTCGCGTACGCTCGTTGACCTCGCGGCGCATCGCGTCCAGATCGTGACCCAGCGCCATCGGATGACCGGCCGGCAGTGCCGACGCGGCACGCGCCGTGGCTCCCGTTGCCTGTATCGCAATGGGATAGATCGCAAATCCGTACTGCGAGTACACCGCCTCGCTACCCGGCGTGAGAAACGCCTCGGCAATCATCACCAGCACATCGTTGGAGCCGTTGCCGAGCGTAATGCACGCCGGATCGCAGTCATGCTTGCGAGCCAGCGCCTGCTTCAGCGCAAAGCCGTTCGAGTCGGGATACAAAGCAATGTCGCCCGCCGCTTTCGCGAGCGCCGCGAGCGCCAGCTTCCCGGTCCCCAAGGGATTTTCATTGGAGGCCAGCTTGATGCTGTCGCGGATACCGTACTCGCGCTCCAGTTCTTCCAGCGGCTTGCCGGGAACGTACGGCGCGAGAGTACGGACGGGGGGAGCAGCGAGATCCTTGGGAGAGAACATGACGAATCAAGGGCCCGGGGCCCGGGGCCCGGGGCCTGGGCCGGAAAAAACGGAGCAGGCCGTCTCGCGACATGGGTAGCGATCTTTTCTGACCCACGCCCCATGCCCCATGCCCCATGCCCTTCTCACAACACCGCCCACGGATAGGACCCCAACACTTTGAATAGCGACGACTGCTTTTTCAGATCATCCAGCGCGTGCTTGAGCGGCGCTTCGTCGGCATGGCCTTCCACGTCGATAAAAAACACATAGTCCCATTTGCGACGCCGTGAGGGACGCGATTCGATGCGGGTCATGCTGATATTGTTGCGCGCCAGCGGTTCCAGCAGACGGTGCAGCGTGCCGCTCGATTGGGTATCGCCGGCCGACAGCAGCAGCGTGGTCTTGTCCTTGCCGCTGGCGGCAAACAGCTTGCGACCGATGACCAGAAAGCGCGTGGTGTTGTCCGCGCGATCTTCGATGTCCGGCACGATCACATTCAGTCCATAGACTTCTGCCGCGACCTGACCTGCGATGGCCGCCGTGCCGTCTTCATCGCGCGCGCGCCGCGCAGCTTCGGCATTGCTGCTCACCTGCACGCGCTCGATGCCCGGCAAATGTTCGTCGAGCCACTGCCGGCACTGCGCGAGCGACTGCTGGTGCGAACAGATGCGCGCAATGTTTTCCAGGCCATGCATGCGCCCCATCAAGTGCTGATGAATACGCAATTCGACCTCGCCGCAGATCTTCAGCGGCGTCGTCAGGAACATGTCGAGCGTGTTGTTGACCGTGCCTTCGGTGGAGTTCTCGATCGGAACGATACCGAAATCGGCATGGCCCGCCTGCACTTCCTCGAACACTTCGCCGATCGCCGGCAACGGCAATGCTCGCACCGAGTGCCCGAAATGTTTGAGCACGGCCTGCTGCGAAAAGGTTCCCTCTGGCCCGAGGAATGCGATCTTCAGCGGCTCCTCCTGTGCCAGGCAGGCCGACATGATCTCGCGAAACAGCCGCGCAATTTCCTCATTGCTCAAAGGCCCCTGGTTGCGTGCAATTGCCTGACGCAGCACCTGCGCCTCGCGTTCGGGCCGGTAGAACTCAGCCGTACTGAGGCCTTGTGCGGTCTTCGATGCACCTACCTGCTGGGCACAACGGGCGCGTTCGTTGAGCAGTTCATGAATCCGCTCGTCGATGCTGTCGATGCGGGTGCGCATATTCTCGATATCGGCCGACGCGGTCACCGCCGCCATCCCCGGTGTGGCAGCGACTACGCTACGCCGCGCCTTGGCAGGCTTGATAGCCGCCTTCGAGCGCTTGCTGCTGCGCGCCATCAGGCGACCACCGGTAGCGAGCGTACGGTCAGGACCCCTTCGATGCGGCTCAGTTGCTGGATCACTGCATCGGGCACGGCGCCATCGATATCGATCAATGTGTAGGCGAGATCGCCGCGCGACTTGTTGAGCAGGTCGGCGATATTCAGGTTTGCCGCGGCCAGCGCCGTGGAAATCTGGCCGACCATGTTGGGCACATTTTCGTTGGCGATCGACAGGCGCGTCGCACCCGGCGTGCGCGGCATGATGGTCTCGGGAAAATTCACGCTATGTCGGACATTGCCGTTGTCGAGAAAGTCGCGCAACGTGTCGGCCACCATGATGGCGCAGTTCTCTTCCGCTTCATTGGTCGAGGCTCCCAGATGCGGCAACGCCACGACTTTCGCATGCGCTTTCAGCTTGGCCGTCGGGAAGTCGCAAATGTAGGCGGTCAGCCGTCCCGAATCGAGCGCCGCGAGGATCGCCGGCTCATCCACAATGCCGGCACGTGCAAAATTCAGAATCGTTCCGTTCGGCTTGAGCAGTTTCAGCCGTGCCGCATTGACCAGTCCGCGGGTGGCATCCACCAAGGGCACATGCACCGTGACCATATCGGAACGCGCAAACAGATCGT
>JAIBJL010000234.1 GCA_020029545.1 Gammaproteobacteria bacterium | reverse complement strand
CTATCGTTGTGTCGCTGAGCAATCACCGCACGACACTTTCACACTGTGTCTCCGAATCCCGAATCCCGAATCCCGAATCCCGAATCCCGAATCCCGAATCATTCTCCTCGCGCGACTGGCCGCCGCGCATCCCGGATCCACTCGCTCCATGAACCGGGATACAACCGCGCCCCCGGCATGCCGGCGTGTTCCAGGGCGAGCAGCAGGTGACAGGCGGTGACGCCCGAGCCGCACATCGCAATCGTGTGCGTGCTGGCGACGCTCCCTTGTGCGGCCTGCAGTCGACGTCGCAGTTCGTCGACAGGCAAAAAGCGTCCGTTCGACAAGTTGCTGGCAAAGGGAAGATTGCGCGCCCCCGGCACATGGCCCGCGACCCGATCGATGGGCTCGACGCTGCCTGCATAACGTTCCGGCGCGCGTGCATCCAGCACACGCCAGTCGTCGCGCTGCACCAGGTTGGCGAGTTCCTGCGTGGTTACCGAGAGCGTGGGATCGGCGCGCGCACTGACTTGCGTCGCGGTCCTGCGCGGCACGTCGGTCGATATCGGGTGACCACCTTCGGTCCATGCTTTGAATCCACCATCGAGCACGGCAACGCCTGTGTGACCGATCCAGCGCAGCATCCACCACAATCGTGCCGCGTACGCGCCGCTGTCGGCGTCATAGGCAATGACCTGGGTCGTCGGCGTCAGTCCCCAGCGCGACAGTGTGGCGGCGAATTGCGGTGGTGACGGCAGCGGGTGGCGACCGGACTGCGCAGTGATCGGTGCGGCCAGATCACGATCCAGATGGGCGTAAACCGCTTGCGGGATATGGCCGGCGGCGTAGGCGGCTTCTCCCGCCGTGGGATGGGCCAGATCGAAGCGGCAATCGACGATCAGCCAGTCGGGTGTGTCAGGACTGCCGGCCGGGGACACCGCCAGGTGTGTCGCCAGATCGGTGGACGAAATGAGCGTTTTGTACATGGCGTCGCGCAACGCTCCGTGGCAGGTGTGAACCTATTATACAATCCGCGCCTTCGATTCGCCGTGGGTAGCGTCAAGCAATGGCACTGGAGTTGTGGTGGGGGAGTGGTAGTCCGTATTCGTGGCGTGCGCTGCTCGCTCTCGAATTCAAGGGACTGCCTTACGCGTCGCACCTGGTGCAGTTCGCCAAGCAGGAGCACAAAGCGCCGCTGGTGCTGCAGATGAATCCGCGCGGCCGCGTGCCTGTGCTGAAGGATGGCGACTACGTTTGTTACGAGTCGATGTCGATTCTTCACTACCTGGATCGCAAGTATCCGGAGCGTCCGATTTTCGGCGCGACGGCCGAGGAGGCGGGCGTCATCACTCGCATGATCAGCGAGTACACCGCTTACGTGGAAGATCACATCAGAAAGGTGATCTACGCGATCCTGTTTCAGGGCGTGGAAAGCCACCTGGATGAAATCTCGCGCGCCATGCACATGATCGGTGTCGAGGCAAAGTCCATAGAAGCGCGGCTGGGGCAGTTCACCTGGGTGGCGGGCGAGAATTTCTCTGCCGCGGATATCGTGATCTTTCCGGGCATTCAGATGTTGCTGCGCGCCCTGGATCGGCGCGAAGCGCAGGACCTGCGCTCGCGCTGGTTGCCGCTTGACGTCAACTATCCGGCCATCGCGGCCTGGATCAAGCGGGTCGAAGCACTGCCGGGATACGAACGCACTTATCCGCCGCATTGGAAGGATTAGCATCATTGCAGATTTGTTGCTGAGTGCGCGACGCCGACCGCGCCAGCTCAAGTTCGCGCGGTGGGCAAAAGTCAGTAAACTGTTTCGCGTCCTCTGGTTGATGCAGGTGAGTTCGTCATGTCGCAGTATCCCGTCCACGTCGTGTTTCCTGGCCGCCTGCTGATGGTGGGCTTTGGCAGTATCGGGCAAGGCGTCCTACCCCTGATCCTGCGACACATCGGAATCACGACCGATCGCATCACGATCCTGGCCGCGGACGACGACGGCAGCAAGGAAGCGTCGGAGTACGGCGTGAAGTTCATCAATCGTCCCTTGACGCGCGAGAACTTTCGGCAGGTGCTGAAGCCGATGCTGCAGCAAGGCGACTTCCTGTTGAATCTCTCGGTCGATGTGTCCAGCGTGGCGCTCATGGAGTTGTGTCACGACACCGGCGTGCTCTATCTCGACACCTGCATCGAACCGTGGCCAGGCGGTTACACAGATCCGAACCTGTCGCCCTCGCGACGGACCAACTATGCGCTGCGCGAACAGGCGCTGTCGTTGCGCGACTCGCGCGCCAAGGGGCCGACCGCCGTGATTACGCATGGTGCGAATCCGGGCCTCGTATCGCACCTGGTCAAGCAGGCATTGCTGAATGTCGCCGCCGATACGGGCGCCAAAGTGACGGAGCCGGAGAATCGCGAGGAGTGGGCCGAGCTGGCCTATCGCCTGGGCGTGCGTGTCATCCATATTGCCGAGCGTGACACTCAGGTAGCCAATGTGCCCAAGCGCGTTGGCGAGTTCGTCAACACCTGGTCGGTCGATGGCTTCGTCGGCGAAGGTTCGCAGCCGGCTGAGTTGGGCTGGGGCACGCACGAGAAAGAGCTGCCGCCGCAGGGACGACGTCATGAGTTCGGTCGGCAGAGCGCGATCTACCTGTTGCAGCCGGGGGCCGGCACGCGCGTGCGTACCTGGACGCCGAAGGCCGGCACATTCCACAGCTTCCTGATCACGCACGGCGAATCGATTTCGATTTCCGACTACCTGACCTATCGCGAGCACGATAAAGTCGTGTACCGCCCGACCGTGCATTACGCCTATCACCCCTGCGATGACGCAGTGCTGTCGGTGCATGAGTTCGCCGGCAAGAACTGGGAACTGCAGGATCGCAAGCGCATTCTCATGGAGGAGATCATCGACGGTATCGATGAGCTGGGTGTGCTGCTCGCCGGCCACGACAAGAACGCGTACTGGTATGGCTCGCAGCTGTCGATTCAGGAAGCGCGCAAGCTCGCGCCTTACAACAGCGCCACCAGTCTGCAGGTGTGCGTGTCGGTGTTGTCCGGCGTGATCTGGGCGATGGAGAATCCACAGGCAGGCATGGTCGAGCCGGATGAAATGGACTTTCGCCGCAATCTCGACATCTGTCGTCCGTATCTGGGTCCGGTCGTCGGCGAGTACACGAAATGGACGCCGCTCGTCGATCGCGAAAAATTGTTCAAGGAAGAACTCGACCGCGTCGATCCCTGGCAGTTCAAGAATGTGCTGGTGTAGCGAGCGGTCCACGGGCGACAAGCTACAGGCGACGGCCAGAATGGAGTCATCCACGCCGGAACGCAGGATCGGTCGCCTGGCGGTAGCCCGTCGCCTGCGAGGAGTCGAGCATGTCATTGCGTGTGAGTTTCGATCTGCACGATGCGGATCTGCGCCACCTCGAAGCGCTTGCCCAGCAGACGCAGGCCGTGGCTCGCTCCACACCGGCAGACGCCATCATTGCATCGGCTCGCGCGGTTCTCGAAAGCAGTGAGCGTGCGCAGCTGGCGGAGTTCGTCAAAGAGCGCTTTGCGCGCTTGCGCGCCATGCTTGATATGGCTACCGACGCCGACTGGCAGCCCTCAACTGAGGATCGGCAACGCATCGTCAACGCGCTGGCATGCTTCGGCGCGGCGCCTGCGGCGAACATGTCATCGGCCCCGGCCGGAATGCTCGATCACGCCATCATGATCGAGTTGGTGAGCCGCGATCTCGAACACGATCTGATCGCGTTCCGGGACTTCTGCAAATTCCGCAGTGCTCAGGCGGCGCGTACTCGACCGGGGCTCGAAGACAAGGCATTGCAGTCGCTGCAGCAGCGACGCGAGATACTGCAGGCGCGCATGCATGCGCGGCGGCAGAAGGATCTGGACAAGGCGGGCAGCTCAGTAAGGAAGCTGTTTTCGCTGTTTGGCTTATGAGTCGATGCCGATGTCAGTTAAAGCGCTTGAACGATGGCACCGTCGCTGAGATGCCGGCCTGCCGCCGCAAGAAGTTTTCAGGACCGATCCCGCCGAAGCAACATGCTGAATCTTCACTTCACGCCGTTCGCCAATCTATCTATTTGGACAGTCGTCACTGTGGCATTGATCTGGGTCTCGCGGAACTCGCTGCTTAAGCCCAAATCGCACGGCTTCTATCGCTTCCTGGCCTGGGAGTGCATTCTCTGTTTGATCTTGGTCAACCTTCCTATGTGGGAGCGCGATCCGCTGGTGCCCCGTCAACTGCTCTCCTGGGCACTCCTCGCCGCTTCCCCCGTGCTTGCGATTCACGGTCTTCGCGTTCTCAAGCAATTCGGTCACCCCAATGGCAAACGATCCGAGAACGAGTTGTTCGGCTTCGAACGTACGACGCGTTTGGTGACCAACGGCGCATTTCGCTATATCCGACATCCGATGTACTCGGCGTTATTGTTGTTGGCCTGGGGTGTCTTTCTCAAGAACGTATCGTTGCTGAGCATCGCGCTAGTCGCAGGCGCCAGCATCGCGGTTTTGCTGACAGCCCGATGTGATGAAACCGAATGCGTACGTTATTTCGGTGAGCCGTACACTGAATACATGAAGCTCACGCGACGCTTCGTCCCATTTCTGGTCTAGCAGCAAGAGATCCATTCGTTGGCATCCGCTCACTTGCAACGAGCGTTCTGCGGATGCACTCGATTGGAGCCACGCGGTTTTAATTTCCTACCGCGGCGCTTCGGCCGCAACCAAGTTTAGAGAGCAGATATTCTTTCCGGGACTCACTGGCAGGAATAGCGTCATCGAGGCGGTGAGAGATGGTCCGGTGTTCGGCTGGTGGAGCGACAAGCCATATGTGATTGGTACCCGAAGAAGTGGCCCGAGTTGCTCCAGACACAGTCGACGAAATCGTTCGTTACGCTCACTCATTGAGCCTTCAGCATCATTCCGGTCTGCGCTGTCACGGGAATATCATTCGGTCCCGCGAATTGGATGGGCACCGATTCTGCCTGTAGGCCCACGTTCCGGAACACGACGAAGTGTAAGTGCGGCCCCGTCGTAAAGCCCGTGTTGCCGGAGTTCGCGATGTATTCGCCGCGGCTGACTCGTTGGCCGGGCGATACGCGAATGGAATCCCAATGCAAGTGCCCGTACAGCGCGATGGTGCCGTCGTCATGCAGAATTTCTACGAAGTTCGCTTCGTCGGCCATGTCGCGTTTCGCACCGCCGCGAAAGTGTTCGTGAGCGACGTTGATGACTTGTCCCGCGCGCGCCGCCACGACCGCTGTTTGATCGGGCAGAGCAATATCGATCGCATGGCGCGATTCGCGCGCTCCGTGGGTAAAGGTCGCGGGGTAAGCTTGCGTCACCTGGAAAACCTGGCCGATCGCGTAAGGCACGCGATACGGTTGATCGGGACGGTGCTGAGAGTCCGGAGCCCCGAGCACGTAGGTCCATTTGTAACGATAGGAAGGTTCACCGGCGCCTGTAGGAGTGATTTCAACCAGCGCTGCCTCGCTCTTGGGGGCAACGACTTTGCGAATCTCGCCGCTCTCGCTCACCTGCACGTGGCGCGCATCGCGCAGCTGCAGACCGAACTCGACGAAGCACACGCATTCGTTGACCGCTCGCAACACGACGTGAGAATCCTGCAATATCCTCTCGACGTGAATGTGTGGCTCCTTCGGTTCGGCTTTGATCTTGACCGTCTCAGCGTCGCCGACCGGTTTGCGATCCGTGTACACCCAATTCCCATTGCTGTCCTTGTAACGGAATACTCCCTGCGCCACTGCTCCGCCGATCAGCAGTACGCATCCCGCTATCGCAACGACCGCGCGCAAATAGGTCACCGCAATCGATCCTGCAATGCCCGCAGGAGTGCGCCGTGTGCTCCGACATTGATCGCAGTGCCGCCGACCGATCGTAGGCTCACGGATGTGCCGTCCGGCAGAGCGTCGGGCTCGTTCGCGAAGCGCGGAATGACGTGCAAGTGCATACAGGTTCCACATTTCCGAACAAGGAGTAGTTGATTCGCAAGGCCGGCGTAACTCGCAACATAGCATTGCCGAGTGTGGCCATGTCGGCAAGGAAACGTGTGCGAGTCTCGACGCGCATCACATTCAGATGCGGTATCCGAGAAGAAATTGTGAGTTGCCCAGAGGCCCGGAGATTCCGTTACCGAAGAGTTGCTTGCATGCGCTGATCCAGGTCGACATTGCGCCGTTGGTCAAGTTACACGTGGAAGGGCCGCTATCTGGCCCTGAGGCCTACGAGTTCAACCTCGAATATCAGGTTCTGATTCGGTAGCACGATCGCGCCGAGTCCGCGTTTGCCGTAGGCGAGTGCCGAGGGAACCATGAGTGTGCGTTTGCCGCCGAGTCTCATTCCGCTGATGCCTTCTTCCCAACCCTCGATGACCTTGCGCCGGCCGAGTCGAAACTCGATCGGTCGGCCGATGTCGCGGCTCGTGTCGAACATCAATCCCTTGCTGCCGTCAGCCTTCTGAATCCAGCCGGTGTATTGAACACTGACGGTGTCGCCGGCCTTTGCGAGTTCGCCATCACCCAGGGCGTTATCGATGTACTGCAAACCCGACGTAGTCTTCACCATGGTGGCGGGCGAAGCGCTCTCACCGTCAGCATAGGTGACGCTTGCGACCAGGCTCAGGAGAGTCAGAACGAGCTTGATCGGCTTCATGTAAGTCGGATTTCCTGAGGTGATTTTTGGACCATCACAGGGTGCGCTCCGCCGGCCGCGCAATCAAGTTTCACAAACCGGGTCCCTCTTAACTGTCATAGGTTATGCCGTTCAATACAGCGTCGCCTTTATTGAAAACGACAGATTTTCACTCAAGCGCGCCAAGTTGATCCAGCCGATTACTTGCCCGCTCTTTCGATCTAAGCGAGCGATCGTGTCCGTTTGCCATACATTGGCGAAAATTTCATCCTTCACCAATTCGAGCTCATTTGCTTGTTCAGGCCCGTGCTCTCATACGGTGAGAGGCGCGGCTACCGGGCGAACCAGGATGGCAGGCGGATCGAGCGCAGCAGAGGAAGGTTAGATTACTTGCGGGCGATGCCCGAGACCTCCAGTTGAGTCTGCCGCCCACCGGCGCAGTCTGCGGTCGGACATAGACCGTTCTGCGAATGCACTCGATTGCAGCCAGGCGGTTTTAATTTCCTATCCGCGGATTTCGTGAGCGGCCAAGCGGTCTTCGCCGGGCCTTGAACGAGTCGCTGCGAATATCAGATCCTGACTGACCCTATGAGTCAATGACTGAGAGCGAGCTTCACGCCTGCTGGATAAGCACCGTGTGTGCGGACCAGCGATTCGTCAGCGCCCGATCGAACGTCGCGAGTTTGCAGTCTACGCTGCAAGCGATCTGCACCAGATAGTGATCGAAAGCCGCTTTGGGACCTGGAGTCTGGCCGACAAATTCTTCTGAAAGTGCAGAGCAGGTTGCAAGAAAGACGTGTCGCTCACTATTCGCAAGGTCGGCAAGCACGGCGTGTGCATCGGCGACCTCAAGCGGGTAGTTGTTAGTTGCCGCTTTTGTCAGCAGGAGGCGGAACGCGCCTACCTGCGTCAAGCCGCAAGTGGCGTATCGTTCTGCGGCCATGAGCCAGCGATTGGCAGGATAGTGGTGGATATGAGCCTGATATACCGCGGCAAACAGGACATTCGTGTCCGGCAAAAACATTACTACTCCATTTTGTTCAGTAGGTTCCCTATTTGCGTATCGGTGATCGATTGCTCGCCCGGCAATGCTTCGAC
>JAIBJL010000233.1 GCA_020029545.1 Gammaproteobacteria bacterium | reverse complement strand
GGTCCAGCAAAGACGATCGATGCGCCTTGATGCGCTTTACGCAGAGGCGGACAGCTGCCGATTGAGCTCCGCGAGTTGTGCGGGCGTACCTATATTGAACCAGCGACCGCCAAAGAGCTCCCCGCTGACGCGGCCACGCGCAATATGTTCGCGCATCACGGGCGCCAGGGGGAAACGTCCCGGCTTGCAGCCGGCGAAAAACGCCGGCGTGAAGACGCCGATATTGGCGTAGGTCAGGCGCTCGCCATCGTCGATGATGCGCTCATCGCGCAAGCCAAAATCCCCGCGGCGATGATAGTCAGGATTGTGCACCATCACGAAATGCGCCAGATCGCCCTGGCGCAGTCGTGAGGTCAGCCAGCGCAGCGGATAATCCGACCACACATCGCCACTGACCACGATGAAAGGCTCACTACCCAGTAGTGGCAACGCCTGATAAATGCCGCCACCGGTTTCGAGTGCAATCTCGCCTTCGTCGCTGTACTGAAGACGCGCGCCGAAGCGCGAGCCATCACCGAGTGCATTGCGAATCGCACTGCCCAGCCACGCCAGATTGACCACGATGTCGCGTGTGCCGGCAGCCACCAGCGCTTCGATGTGATACTGAATGAGCGGCTTGCCACCCACCGGCAACAGCGGCTTGGGCGTGGTGTCGGTCAGTGGCCGCATTCGTTCGCCGTCCCGCTACTTCCATGACGTACTCCAGCGTGCGCGGCAGATCCTTGAGGTAACCGACCTTGCCGTCGCGATGCCACAGCCGCGCAAATATCCCCAGCACCTTGAGCTGACGCTGCACGCCCATCCAGTCGAACCAGCGCAAAAACTGCGCTTCGCTCGCACCCACTGCGACGCCCGCCTGTGCTGCCTCGCTGCGGAAGCGACGTATCCAGTCATGCACGCGCTGCGTCGGCCACGCGATGTAGGAATCACGCAACAAGGAAACCAGGTCGTAGGTGACCGGGCCATACACGGCGTCCTGGAAATCCAGGATGCCCGGATTCGCACCGTAACGAGCACCGTCGGTCACCATGAGATTGCGTGAATGATAGTCGCGATGCACGAACACGCGCGGCTGCTGCAGCGCCTCGGTCGCCAGTGCATCGTAGATGACCTGCAAAGCGGCAGTCATCTTGTCATCCAGTTCCAGCCGCAGGTGCCGGCCACAGAACCACTCTGGAAACAGTGCCATTTCCCGCTGCAGCAAAGCCATGCTGTAAGGCGGCAGCCGCGCGGCTCCGGACGCCGAGCGCGACTGAATGGTGACCAGTGCCGTCAGCGCGTCGTGATACAGCGGATCGACATTCTCGGGTGCGTTCAGTTCGGCCAGATAGGTACGCGAGCCGAGGTCGCTGTTCAGCAGGAAGCCTTGCTCGACGTTGCTATGCATGACGCGCGGCGCATTCACACCGACATCGGCCAGCAGGTTCGCGATGCGAATATAAGGCTGCATGTCCTCCTTGTCCGGCGGCGCGTCCATGGCGATCCAGGTCTCCTTACCGCGCGTCACTCGAAAGTAGCGCCGGAAACTCGCATCGGCCGACGCTGTCGTCAACGTGAAATCACGTGCGCCGAACAGAGTCTGCAGCCAGCGATCGAGCTGTAGCAGTCGTGGATCGCCACCTTCATCGGCGACTGACGGCTCCTGCTTTGTAGATGACACGCGGTATGCTCCGAAAAAAATCTTGGTCGCGACGTTGACACGCACCGAAATAGACGATCAGAAAAAAGCGGGCGTCATTATAATCGCGCCCCAATGCCTGACCTGCTCTCGACATTCTGCCCCACATCGCTGCGCGCAACTGCGCACTTGCGCACCGCGACCCAGGTGCTGCTAGTGCTGCCCTTGCTGCTGGCACCTGTCGTCGGGTCGGCGAACTGCCCAGCACCGGATGCAACCCGCCCCACGGCCATGCCGGGCAAGCGCAGCATCACCTCCATCGATCCCGACACACCCATCCATATCGACAGTGCGGGCTTCGAGGGAACTCGCGCAGGCGACTGGGATCTCAAGGGCGATGTCACCATCACGCAGGGCGAGCGCCAGTTGAAGACTCGCGACGCCACCTACAATCCGGAATCCCAGACATTCACGACGCAAAACAGCGCCGAGTATATCGACCCGACGCTGAAAGTACGGGGCAGCGGCGCGCAGTTCGATCCGGCCAGCGGTGCAAAATTCGAAGGTGCCGAGTTCGAGCTGCCACAGCAGAACGGTCGCGGCTCCGCCAGTCGCATCAGCGCGACGCCCCAAGGTGAAGTCGCACTCGACGAGGTACGCTACACCACCTGTCCCCTCGGCAACGAAGACTGGGTGATTCGCGCCGGCGATCTCCATATCAGTCAGCAGCGCGGGCTGGGGATAGGCCGCGGCGTCCGCCTGGACTTCAAAGGCGTGCCGGTTCTTTATTCGCCCTTCATTTCGTTTCCGGTCGGGAACGAGCGCAAATCGGGGTTCTTTTTTCCGCTCATCGGCACCTCCGAACGCAGCGGCTACTCGTTTTCCGTGCCGTGGTACTGGAACATCGCCCCCAATTACGACGCCACCTTCGTACCTACATGGTTTTCCAAGCGCGGCGCCAGGCTCGACAGCGAATTTCGCTATCTGAACGAGTATGGGCGCGGCGAGCTCCATGTCGATTACCTGCCGCACGACGATCAGGTCGGCACCTCACGCAGCCTGCTGCGGTTCGTCGATCAATCGGACTTCACGGAACGCCTGCGGCTGGATGTCGCAGTAGCGAACGCGAGTGACAGCAAGTGGTTCGAGGACTTCGGTATGGGACCGGAAGGCACCAGCGTGTCGTACCTCAGCCGCAACGCTGGCCTCACTTATGCGACTGACAACTGGTTCGTCGTCGCCAGCGCGCAGAATTTCCAGACCATCGACGATCAGCGCATCGCACCGCAGGATCGCCCCTATACCTTGCTGCCGCAGATCGCCGCGCACGCCTCGATGCCTGACCAGCCGTTTGGCCTGGCTTTTGGGCTGGATATGGAGCTGGCGAACTTCGATCGCAGCTTCAGCGATTCCATGACCTCGAACGAAACCGGCTGGCGGGCAGACATCATGCCGGAGGTCCGCATGCCGCTGCGGGGCTCGGGGCTATACCTGGAGCCGGCAGCCGCCTGGCGGTACACGACATACCACCTGAACGACCGGCAGGCCGGTCAGGATGCGACGCCGCATCGCTCCGCGCCCATTCTAAGTGTCGACGGCGGCATGACCTTCGAGCGTCCTTCGGGTTCGAAGCAGCAACGCGTGCAAACCTTCGAACCGCGCTTCATGTATCTGTACGTGCCCTATCGCCGGCAGGACGATCTGCCGCTGTTCGATACCGGCGCGGCGGATCTGAACCTGGTGCAGCTGTTTCGCACCAATCGCTATGTCGGCGCCGACCGTCTCAGCAATGCCAATCAGGTCAGTATCGGCGCGACTTCGCGACTGCTGAGCGCAGCGACCGGCAAGCAATATCTGACGGCGACGATCGGGCAGGCCTACTACTTCGACGAACCGAAGGTCGCCCTGCCGAACGAGGTGCTGGACGATAACGAGACGTCGGACGTGATTGCCGAACTCGCACTGACCGCGTATCGCAACTGGAATGTACGCATGGGGGTACAGTTCGACCCCGGCGAGTCCCGGTCGGAAAAAGGCGACGTCCTTTTCCAGTACCAACCCAACACCGACCGTGTGGTGAACCTGGGCTACCGGTTCCGTCGCGACAATATCGAGCAGGTCGACGGCTCGATTGCGTGGCCGATCGCCGATCAATGGAGCGCCTTTGGCCGCATGGTCTACTCGCTGGACGACAGGTCGGCGCTGGATCAGGCAGCAGGATTCGAGTACCGCTCCTGCTGCTGGAAAGTGCAACTGGTCGGGCGCCGCTATGTGAGCAACAGCGACGGCAACATGGACACCGGCGTCCTGCTGCAGTTTGAACTTAACGGCCTGGCCAGTGTCGGAACCGGCGCAGATGCTTTCCTGGAACGATCGATTCGGGGATACTCGCGCAGCGATCCGCTGGCCACCAGACGGTCCGACTGAGACCGGCTTGAATTCCGATGGTGATTGCATACACATGAAACCGACTTTTCTGCGTTCCCGCCTGCTTTTGACGCTGATCGTCGCCAGCACCCTCACGCCCGCATTGGTGCAAGCCCAGACGCGCGACCTGTCGACCAGCGGTGCCCTGCTGGATCGCATCGCCGCCGTGGTCAACGATGGCATCGTTCTGAACAGCGAACTGGATGAGCAAACCGAGGAAGTCGTCGGTCGATTGCGCCAGCAGAACACCGAACTGCCCGCACGCAATGTGCTGCGTCGCCAGGTCTTGGAGCGTCTGGTCGTGGAAGAGATCCAGATGCAGCGCGCCAACAAACTCGGCATTCAGGTCTCCGACGAAATGTTGAACGGCGCGCTCGACGACGTCGCGCGTCGCAACAGCATGAGCTTCGCTGACCTGCCCAAGACGCTCGAATCGCAGGGCATCGACTATCGTACCTACCGCGACGACGTACGCCGCCAGATGACGCTGCAGTTGCTGCGGCAGCGCGATGTCATCGGCCGCATCAACATTTCACCGCGCGAACTCGATCAGGCACTTGCTCGACAGGCCAAGGGGCCGGACCAGAACGGCGAGTACAACGTATCGCACATTCTGATTTCCGTGCCGGTTACGGCCACGCCCGAACAGATCCAGGCGCGGGAGGCCCGGGCGCGGGAGGTGTACGACAAGGCGAAGCGCGGCGAGGAGTTTGCTCAGCTCGCCGTCACCTACTCCGAAAGCACGACCAATATCGAAGGTGGCTCGCTCGGGTGGCGCAAAGGTTCGCAGCTGCCGTCGATCGTGTCGGAACAGATCGCGAAAATGAAAGCCGGCGATATATCCGATCCCATCCGCACACCCAGCGGCTTCCATCTGTTCAGACTCAACGACGTGCGCGGCAGTGTGCAGCAGGCGGTGGTTTCGCAGGTTCATGCCCGCCATATCCTGATCCGCACCACCGAACTGGAAGACGATCAGACGGTGCAGCAAAAGCTCGCAACGATTCGCGAACGCATTGTGAAAGGTGGCGAAGATTTCGCTGCTATTGCGGCCGTCACGTCCAACGATACCGGCTCGGGCGCGGATGGCGGCGATCTGGGCTGGAGCGGTCCCGGCAGCTTCGTGCCGGAATTCGAAAAGCAGCTCGATGCGCTCAAGGAAAACGAGATCAGCCAGCCGTTCCGCACACAGTACGGCTGGCACATCGTGCAGCTGCTAGGCCGACGCGTACACGATGCAACGCAGGACAAGATCCGCCAGCAGGTCTATGCACAGTTGCGCGAATCCAAGGCCGAAGAAGAGACCGAATTGTGGCTGCGTCGCCTGCGCGACGAGGCTTTCGTCGAATACCGCATGTAGCGAACCTGCGCAGGTGCTCTGCGCATCGCGTTGTCGAATACTCGGGTCAGTCACGCCCCTGAGGCAATGTGCTGTGATGTGACCTGATGTGACACACTGCCTCATGGCCCTGCCACGCATCATTCTCACTTCGGGCGAACCGGCAGGTATCGGTCCGGATCTGTGCGTCGACATCGTCACAGGTCATTGCGACTGCGATTTGCTGATCGCGGGCGACGCGCAGATGCTGCGCGATCGTGCCGCACGCCTCGGCGCTGCTATCGACATCCAGGTCGTCGACCCCAGGGCCCTCCTTCAGACTCGCGCGCATCTCCCCGGCGTCATGCGCGTATTGCACCAACCTGTTGCAACACCTGTGCAGTGCGGTCAACTCGATTCAGCCAATGCCCGCTACGTGCTGCAGCTGCTGGATCTGGCCGTCGATGGCTGTCAGCGCGGCGACTTTGCCGCCATCGTGACAGCACCGGTGCAGAAGAGCGTCATCAACGAGGCTGGGGTACCGTTCTCAGGTCACACCGAGTATCTGGCCGAACGCACCGGCGCACCGCTGCCGGTAATGATGCTGGTTTCGGGCAGTCTGCGCGTGGCACTGACGACGACGCATCTGCCGCTGGCCGCGGTCAGTGCTGCGATCACGCAGCCGCTCGTCGAGCAGGTGTTGAGGATTCTCGACAGCGGCCTGCGCCGGCGCTTTGCCATTGCGAGTCCCCGCATCATCGTGTGTGGACTCAATCCCCACGCCGGCGAATCCGGACATCTGGGCCGCGAGGAAGTCGAAATCATCGGTCCCGTCGTCGAGCGGCTACGTCGTGAAGGCTTGCAGCTCATCGGACCGGCGCCTGCCGATACGGCCTTCACGCCCCACATGCTGAAGCAGACCGATGCGGTACTGGCGATGTATCACGACCAGGGCCTGCCGGTGATCAAGCACGTCGGATTCAGCGATGGCGTCAATGTGACACTCGGCCTGCCGATCCTGCGTACTTCCGTGGACCACGGCACGGCATTGAGCCTTGCAGGCACCGGCAAAGCGGATGCCGGTAGCCTGCGCGCGGCTTTGTCGCTAGCCATCGAGCTGTCGCGCAGCTGAGGACGGGATTCGGCCACCGCGTTGTTGCACCAACCGCTACCTGTCAAGCTTGGGCGCAGCGTTCGTGCTGAAGCTCGGCGATTGCCGAATCCCCAATCCCGTCCTCTAGCTGCGCACCATTCATGCATATTCCACGCAAACGATTCGGCCAGCACTTCCTGCACGATCAGGCGGTGATTCGCAGCATTGTCGACGCCATTGATCCGCGCTCGAATGCCAGCAGACCTGAGGAACGTCTCGTCGAGATCGGCCCTGGGCTGGGTGCCATTACGGCGCCGCTGCTGTTACGCGCACGCACCCTGGACGCGGTGGAAATCGATCGCGATGCCATTGCCCACCTGCAGCAGACGCTCACCGGCACGGGCACGCTGCGCATTCACGAAGCCGACGCGTTGCGGTTCGAATTCAGCAGTCTCGCACCACCTGGCGCGCAGTTGCGACTGGTGGGGAATCTGCCGTACAACATTTCGACGCCGCTGCTATTCCGGTTGATCGAGCAGCGCCAACACATTCGCGACATGCACTTCATGCTGCAAAAAGAAGTGGTCGACCGCATGGCCGCACAAGCCGGCGACGACGATTACGGGCGACTGAGCGTCATGCTCGCACCGTGGGTGGCGGTCGAGCCCTTGTTCGATATCGGGCCCCAGTCGTTTCGTCCGCCGCCGCGCGTCATGTCCACCTTTGTACGCCTGACGCCGCACGCGAGCGCACCGTTTGTCATTGCCGACTATCGTAGCTACTCCCGAGTCGTAGCAGCCGCGTTCTCGCAGCGACGCAAGACACTGCGTAATTCACTCAAGCAGCTGCTGTCGATGGAGCAGATCGCACAGGCCGGCATCGATCCGAGAGCGCGCGCCGAGGTCATCGCACCGGCAGGGTTTGCGGCCCTCGCGGCACAGGTCAAGTATGAAACAGCGACTCGGGCATCCTGCCACTCGTGACCTACAAGGATGTAGGGAATGCCGAGCGTTGTATGGAACAACGCCGGCCGCTGAGGGCGATGACGGGAAAAGGCGTGGCTTTTCCCGCATCGCTCGCCGCGTGCGCGGCGGGCACATCTGCTGCACAGGGAGGTGCCCCACAGGGATTTCCTACGGTCACGAATGCCGTGGGCGCAGGAAGCGCTGGAACGGCCATGTGCCCGGGTAGCTACGATGAGCTTGAAGTTTCATGCTTCGGGGTCGGCGGCACGCCGAAGGACAACTAGCAGTCTGCTCGCCGCCAGCAGATCTACGCGCCGTCAGGCCTGTGCTGCGTCGTCGTTCTTTCTCGGGTTCATGCGATTCTCGATGCTGACCAGGATCGACAAGACGATCCATGTCAGCACTACCGCCACCATGGTGACGGCGATCTGGCCCAGTCCGGCGGCGATGCCGATGGCAGCTGTCACCCAGACGCTGCCGGCGGTGGTCAAGCCCTTGATCGTATTCTGCGCGGTGCGCTTGAGAATTGTGCCGGCGCCCAGGAAGCCGACGCCGGTGACAACCCCCTGGATGACGCGCGACACAGCGTCGTTGTCGAAGCCATGCTCACTGGCGCCCAGCACAAACACAGCGCAGCCGAGGGCGACCAGGATGTGGGTCCGCAATCCGGCATTTTTTCCCGACCATTCGCGCTGTGCGCCAATCGTTCCCGGACCGACGCGAAATTGTGGACGGATTTCCCTCTCAATCGAGTCGCGGCGCATTCTTCTCGAACGCATCGAGCTGCTGGCGCGGGATGCGGCAAGGATGGCCGCCATCGAACTATTCGGGACGCAGACTGACGGCGTGGTGGCTGGGGTGAATCCCGCCACATAGCAGCCTGTTACCGTTCCGCTGGCTTCAGCGGACAAGCGCGTTGTTTGTTCCTATCCCCACTCAGGATGCGGGCGCGGCGGCCGGGGCCGGTCCCGGAACGGTGGCTTCTACCTGGATGGCAAGCTTGATATCCATGTTGAACCCGAAGTTCTTACCCATATCCACGCCGAAATCGGCGCGGTTGAACGCACCCGAGGCATCACCGCCGCAGTTCTCAAGCTTGGTGAGGCGATGGGGGCGGCACATGAACTTGTTGATGGTCAGTTTCACTGGCTTGGTTACGCCGTGCAGCGTCAGCTGTCCATCCACCTCGGCCGGGGCATCGCCGTTGAACTTCGAGAAAGTGCCTTTGTAGGTGGCGGTAGGGTATTTGGCCACATCCAGCAGGTCAGCTTTCTTCGCATGCTCGTTCATGCCGTCATGACCGAAGTCGATGGAGGTCATGTCCATGGTGATGTCGACCTCGCCCTTCTTGGCGGCGCGATCCAGCGTCACGGTACCCTTGGATGAATTGATCTTGCCGCGCCAGATCGACATGCCGCCATGATCGGCTTCAAAGCTGGGATAGGTGTGGCTGGGATCGATGTTGTAACTCACGGGCTCCGCCAGCGCCGCACCTGAAATCGCCAGCGACAATGCAATTGCCAGTCTGATCATGAAAAATACTCCTGCTGATATTCTGAAAATTGTCTCACATCGTCATCGCACAGCATTCACCAGACGAAAACGCACTACGACCTGGTCTTCCAGCACGTCATTCCAGACCGGATCGCCGACGCCGAAGGCCTTGCGCGAGAAATTGTAAGTGCCGTCGAAGGTGGTGACATTGCCCGCCGTCTTGACGGTGACCGGCACCGTGATCGTCAGTACACGCCCTTTAACCGTCAGTGCGCCGGTGGCAGTGAATCCGTTAGTACCATTGGGCTTGATCGACGTTGAACGGAAGCTGGCCTTGGGGTAGTGGGCCGTATCGAACCAGGCCGGCTTGCGCACCTCGGCGTTATAGGCCGCGTCGCCGATGTCGAGGCTCGCGGTTTCGACTTCAATCAATGCGGTCGCGGCGGCCACATTCGCCGGATCGTAGCTGATGCTGCCACTGAACTTGCGGAACGGCGATTCGACGGGCACGCCCTCCTGCTTGAAGGTGGCCGTGACGCTGCTCTTGGCCACGTCCAGTACCGGCGCCGCCGCGACAGCATGCATCGCAACGGTCGCTGCAAGTGCGCCAATGGTGAGGCGCAACGATGAACTCAAACTCATGAACATCCCCCCTGCCTGTGCTCAGCCGTTGCTGGCACGGCGCCAGCGTAGCATGTGGTTCAATGTATCGTCACGATCCCGCGCGTGATGCTTGAGCGCGCCCGCGACGTGCACTGTCAGCACCAGCAGCAGGGCCCCGTGTCTCATGCAAGACCAGCCGCTGCGCCCCAAGTTCCCGATTGGGCGCCATCAGGTCGGGTAGCCGCCACAGGCCCATCCCGAGAGCGGAATGGCGAACAACAACATGTACCAGGTCATGCAGACCCGAACCCCCCTCGCCGGGTCAGGGCAGCTACGACGACGCTTGCGGTGCTGCAATCGTTCCCGGGTCGAGGTGAAAGTGGACGGATTTCCCACTCAATCGGTCGCGGCGCTGCACATCGAGCGCGTCATTGACCCCGGATTACCCAGGGTCACGGCTTGATCCCTCAAGAACTTGCAGGGTGCCGCCGGTGGACGATACTGCGGGCTGTACGCTATTCATGCTCCCGCATCACCGGTACGGGACGCAGCTTTGCAGTAGGTAGCGGCACACCGAGCACCGCTGCCAGCGTCGGTGCGATCTGCCGCATATCGATGATGCCCAGATCCTTGCGTGCGGCAATGGGTGCGCCTTTGATGAAAAACGCCGCATGCATTTCGGGACGCTCGGCAAGGTAGCCGTGCGTGCCTTTCGATGTGCCGGGTACCAGCAGTTCACCTTGCAGTGCGGTTCCCAGATAGAACCCGGGGGAAAATTCCACTAGAAAGTCCGCCTCGGGAAAACTACCCAGTGCGCCGATCTGGGCCGCGTTCAGAACGCGAGCGATGCCATTGCGGTGGTCAGCGCGCAGCTCTTCGAGCAGTGTGGTCACACGCGTACGAACCGCCTCATTGGTCCGATCGCGCAGTACGATTGCGGCGGTGGCGCCGCCGGACCATACCTGCGCCTGCCAGTCCTTCACCGTGGTCGCATTGTCGAGTTCGATCAGGCCGGCGCTGACGAAACGGGTCCGCAGGTTGACCATGGTGTGGGTGGCGATGAAGCCGTGATCCGAAACGATGGCCACCACTGTTGCCGCATCCCGCGCCAGCATCGCCGAACTCAGCTCGCCGACCATGGCATCCAGTTGTTCCAGCGTGGCGAAGGCCTCCGGCAGGAAGGGACCCTGCTTGTGCTCGGTGCCATCGAGTGCCACCAGGTGCACGGCCATGAATCCGGGCTTCTGCCGACGGATCAGGTCCAGCGAAAATTTCGTGCGCGTCGCATCCGATGCAATCGTATCGGTGTAGCCGTCGACAAAGGCCATGCCCAGCGATTTCTCGATCGATGCCTGCAGACCGGCTGGACGACTCAGCGCGCGCAACAGCTTGAGATCCTCGCTGGTCGATGCACGCCAGAATTCCGGCAGTAGGAAATCGATGTCCGTAGCGCCGACGGTCACTGGCCAGTTCACGCTCAATGTCGACAACCCTGCACTGTGCGCGGCCTTCCATAGTGTCGGCACGCGAATGTCTTCCGCATACCAATACCAGCCCTCGCGATTCTGGTGCAGCGGATCGAACGTGGTGTTGGACACGATGCCATGTTCGGCGGGGGCCGCGCCCGTCACCATCGTGGTGTGGTTCGGATAAGTCACGGTAGGCACCGCGGCGATCACGCCGCGCGCATACGCGCCCTCGCTGACGAAGCGACGCAGATTCGGAATCCTGAGTCCGTGCCGGTCCGCCTCCAGTACGTAAGCGGGATGCAGTCCATCGATGGAAATCAACAGCACCGGCGCGGCTTGCGGCAAGTGCGCGACCAGTAGCAAGACGCTGAAGCAGACCAATCGGATGGCATTCATGAGACGGACCTGGTTGCAGCGGAACACACAATGCACTGGGCGCAATCAAATGTAGTGATCGCAGATGACGACGTGATTGCAGGCGGTCATGCGATGGCAACCTCACAGTCAATGGGTTGCAACATGCGCTCTCTACTTTCTATGAATTGTCGTTCTTCGACATGGCTGACAAGACATGGCTGACAAATAGAGCGGGGCCGGGGCCCTGCCTCAATGGGAGTTCATCATGCGCAACCCTCGTGACGAGCGTGCGGCTGCACGGTTTATGCATTTCATTCCACTGGTCATGGCAGCCGCGCCGACGCTGACGCCAATCGATGTGCGTGCCGAAGCGGGCAGGGAAGGTGGCCAGGGTGTCGAAGAAGTCGTGGTGCTGGGCCGCGGCGAAACGCGTCAGGTTCAGAGCGTGACGGCGCAACAGATCGATCAGCTGCCGCCCGGCACCAGCCCCCTCAAGGCGATCGAGAATCTGCCCGGCGTGAACTTTCAATCCTCCGATCCCTATGGTGCCTACGAGTGGTCGACGCGCATCACCGTGCGCGGCTTCAATCAGAATCGCCTGGGTTTCACGCTGGACGATGTGCCGCTCGGCGACATGACGTATGGCAACCACAACGGTCTGCATATCAGCCGTGCGATTCCCTCGGAACTCGTCGAAGGCGTAACGTTGTCGCAAGGCACCGGTGCGATCGATACGGCATCGACGAGCAATTTGGGCGGTACGGTGCAGTTCAAATCGGCAGCACCGCAGGACAAATTCGGCTTCAGCGCTGCGCAGATGTTCGGCAGCGATGCCGCCCGACGCACGTTTGCGCGACTCGACAGCGGTGAACTCGGCACGGGCACGCGCGGTTATCTCTCCGTCGTCGACGGCACCATGGAGAAATGGCGCGGCGCCGGCGATCAGGACATTCGCCAGTACACACTCAAGATCGAGCAGCCGGTCGGTGAGGGCACGCTCACCGGTTACTACAACTATTCGGATCGCATGGAAACCGACTATCAGGATCTGTCGAAGGACATCGTCCGGCGTCGCGGCTTCAATTGGGATAACTATTATCCCGACTGGAACGCGGCCGTTGCCGCCGCACAGGCCTGCAACGCGAGCGGACGGAAGGACGCGATCGCCTGTGACGATGCGTACTGGAATGCTTCGGGCCTGCGACGCGACGATCTGGGTTACGTGGCGCTCGATTTACCCATCGGCACAGCGTTGCAGTGGAAGACCACGGCTTATCTGCACAAGAATAAAGGTCAGGGTCTGTGGGGCACACCGTATGTGCCGACGCCCGGCGGCGCGCCACTATCGATCCGCACGACCGAATACGACCTGGACCGTTCCGGTGTACTCACGGCACTGACCTGGACGGCGGGCGCGCACAAGGTCAACGGCGGTGTCTGGTATGAAACCAACGACTTTAATCAGGCGCGGCGTTTCTATGCGGAGCCTTCACTCGCCGGGCCGACGCGCTCCTTCGAAGAATTCCAGCGCAACCCATTGCAGACCGAGTGGGAATACAACTTCGACACCGAAACCGTCGTGTTTCATCTTCAGGACACCTGGTCGATCACCGATGCTGTGCGGCTCAACGTGGGCTTCCGTTCGGTGAATGTTGAGAACAGGGCGAAGACCGTGATCGGAGAGGTAAAAACCGGCACGATCGAGGCCGATAAACCGTTCCTGCCGCAGCTCGGCGTGAACTGGACGATCAACGATCGGCTGGAAGGGTTTGCCTCGGCGGCGAAAAATGTCCGTGCCTTCCCCAGCAGCGGGACGTCCGGCCCGTTCAGCACGACGTCTGCGGGGTTCTACGCCGTGCGCGACACGCTGGAGCCGGAGACTTCGACCAACTACGAGGTGGGCATGCGCTATCAGGGCGCGACTATCGATACTCTGTTTGCTGTCTATCATGTGAAGTTCGAGGATCGCCTGCTCGGTATCACCCAGGGCACAGGCGTGCAGGGCTTGTTGCCGATTCTCGCCAACGTCGGCGGCGTCACCTCGAAAGGTGTCGAGGCTGCGTTGACCTGGCGTCCGGTGCGCAACCTACGCTGGTTCACTTCCCTGAGCTGGAACGACTCGCAGTTCGATGACAACTACACCACGGTCAGAAGCAATGGTATTGCGGAGGTCGTGCCCGTCGCCGGCAAGCAGACACCGGATACGCCGGAAATTCTGCTCAAGTCCGAGCTGGCCTACGACACGGGTAAATTCTTCGTGCGTGCCGACGTCAACTATACCGGTGAGCGTTATTACACCTACCTCAATCAGGGCAGTGTGGATGCATACACGTTGTTGAATCTGGGTGGCGGTTATCGTCTCGGCGATTTCGGCACGCTCAAGGAATTGACGCTGCAGGCCGACGTGACCAACGTGACCGATAAAGAGTACTTCAGCACCATCGATTCGAATGGCTTCGTCGAGTCCGACCTGAATGGCACGGCGCAAACCCTGCTGGGCGGTGCGCCACGGCAGTTCTTCGTGACCGCAAAAGCGAAGTTCTGAACGACGCCGCGTTCTTCACTCCCTCTTCCCGAAGAGAGGTAAACGAACAAGCGATGGCGGCGGCTGCACAGGGACGTGCCACGAATTCCGCGGGCAAGGATGCGCTTCACAGGGCACAGGGACGTGCCCCCCGGGTGATTCCCGTTCGTCACCCAGACCGGTCTCCAGATGGCGACGCCCGCCGCGCCGTGAAACGACACGCCCATTGGCTGCGCAATGCGCCAAAATAGAATGCTTCACGGCAACTCTCGAAGTCGGTCCTTATGCGCTCCAGATTTTTTTCATTGCTGCTAGTCGGCGCGACCCTCACCGCAGGCGCGGCCGACACGGCCAAAGTGGTTCCCAAGGAAGCGCCCGCCGCCGTGCCCGACTCGCGGGCCGTCATGACCGGCGAGCAGGTGGTGCAGATCCTGGACGAGACGGTCGACTGGTACCGCACGCTGGGTTCGCAACAGCAGGCGGCGACGCAGCCGAGCGATCTGCTCATTCTGTATGCCAACCGGCAGACTGCCGACAAGGTCATGGCGCTGGCCTTCGAGATTGCGCGCGCCAATGCCGAATTGCTGAGCAGCGAGGCCAGTGCTGCGCAGGCCAGCAGTGAAGCCGACGGCTCACAATCGCTCAGCGGCATGCAGAAGAAGCTCGCCGAACAACGTGCCGCGATTCAGGCCGACATCGAAGCGACCCGGCGCGAACTCGCTGCTGCTCCACCACAGGGCAAGGCAGACTTGCAGACTCGTATCGCGGTGATGCAGGGCGAGTTGGATATGATCAACGCGCGTCGCAATCTGCTCGCCAATATGGCGCAGTTCGCGAACGAGAGCACAGGGGCGAACACCTTGAAGGCCCATATCGACGCGATTGCCGCATCGATTCCTTCGGCCAGCGCCACGGCCACCCCGGTCGATGCGGGGACGGGTGCCACTGCGGCGTCCCAGACACCATCGAGTTTCGGATCGGCCGTCAGTGCATCGCTCAGTCAGTTCGGGATCTGGGATCTGTCCGCGACGGTGCTGCGGCTGTCGGCAAAATCGCAAACCATCGAAACGGTGGATCGTCGCACGGCTCAGCTACAGGAATTGTTTACCAAGGTTCGCACGCCACCGATGGAGCAGTTGTCGGTGCTGACAGCACGTGGCGATGCGCTCGCCGCCAAAGCCGAGTCGGCCAATGGCGAGGGGTTGCGCGACATGCGCGATCAGTACGACACGCTCGCCTGGTTGTTCGCGCAGACTTCCGCGATGCTCACGCCCTTGAGCAAGGCCGGGGTGCTGCTCACGCAGTATCGTCACAACCTCGGCA
>JAIBJL010000232.1 GCA_020029545.1 Gammaproteobacteria bacterium | reverse complement strand
GCGGGCGAGTTCTCCCTGGGCATCGCCGCCGGGACACTCACGCGTCAGTACCATTATCAGGACGACCAAACCTTCGTCATCCCCGTCATCGCCTATGAAGGCGAGCGTTTCAGTTACTTCCTCGATACGGCGGCGTTTCAGCTGCTCAGCGGCAAGCATGGCGAGACGGGCTGGCGCACTCGTATGCTGGCAAGGGCTCGAATCTTCGATCAACCGGCCACTGCTGCCGGCCTGGAAAAGCGCCGCTCGACGCTGGATGCCGGGTTCGAAGTCGCCGCCCAAGGTCCCTGGGGTGCCATGAGTTTGGAAGGACTTGCGGACACGCTCGACCGGCACGATGGGTTCGAGGCCTCGCTGACGTATTCCTATGAGCTCGCGCTGACGAGCCAACTATCGATCACGCCCCACATCGGCGTGAGCTATCAAGACCGGCGCCTGGCGGACTATTACTTCGGCGTACGCCCCAGCGAGACGAAAGCAACCAGACGCGAATACCATCCCGGTGCCGGTGGCATCGCGACGGCAGGACTGACTATCGCCTATGCAATGACGTCGCATTGGCAACTTCTGGCCGTCATGACAAATGCGGCGCTCAGCGATGACCTGGCCGACAGTCCGCTGATCGCGAAGAGATCCACCACGACCGCCGTCATCGGCGTCATGTATCGCTTCTGAGCAGATGGACCCGTCAGTCCGATCGAGGCCGCCGCAGTCGGTGTCCAGCCCGTGGCAGCGCTCAATCGCCTTCTACGTGATGGCATGCGTGGGCTGGCTCGTCGTGATCGGGTCCTGGATGCGTTACGGCACATTCGACGCGAACGAGTTTTTTGCCGAGCAACGAGATGTCTATTTGAGACATCCGTTCACACTGTATGCACACGTGATGAGTTCCGGCGCTGCCTTAATCGCCGGGCCGCTGCAATTGCATCGGCGTCTGCGCGAGCGCTTGCCCTATGTGCATCGAATCTTCGGTGTGCTCTATCTAATCGCGGTTCTGTGCGGGGCTCTGACCGGTCTTGCATTGGCGACGTGGGCGTACGGCGGCTGGCCAGCCCGTCTCGGCTTTGCAACGCTCGCCATGCTGTGGCTCACGACGGGGACGATCGCGCTATATCAGGTCAGGCAACGCAATATACAGGCACACCTCGCCTGGAGCGTGCGCAATTTCGCGCTCGCCTTCGCTGCGGTCACGTTGCGAGTGTGGACGCCCCTCCTCGACATGATGCCCGGCGTGGACTTCGAGATGGCCTACGGGCTGGCGGCCTGGCTGTCGTGGATACCGAACTTGTGGGCTGCCGAGCTGCTTTATCCGTTAATCGCCGCCAAGCAACTTCATCCGGCATCGATGCCGAGAACTCGACATAGCGAACAGCGATAACTGATCGTGCGCAGCGCTTCGAACCGTCACATTCAGAGCACACACCTGCAGCAATACTTTCTGGTGAGCTGCTCGCTGCAGGACATCGTTTCCCGGTATCGCGAGCATCACGACGACAACTTCGGACTTGCCGGACCAGGTAGCCATCCAGTTGAACGACACCCATCCGGCGCTGACCGTAGCCGAATTGATGCGCGTGCTTCTGGATCAGGCCTGGATTGCAGCACGCCGGTAATGAGTGTTCCCGAGAGCAATCCTTTCAAGGGTCCCGGCGACGCGCCCTAAAATCGAGCGCATGCGTTGCACGGCGAGATTTTGAATGCCATCGGACATGAATTCCAAGCCGAGCATGAAGATGCCCAGCCCTCCGACGAAAAGTACGGCGATATCTTGGAATACGTCGATGGCCATTTTTCGCCCTCAGGCAAAGTCATTGAGAGGAGCGCTATTGGGGGAAGCCTCTCGGACCCGCTGCATGGCTCGCAGCTTGCATGGCTAGCGAGGAGGAGAAGTAAAACTAGAGCATGTCAATGACGTTTTGGTTACGTACCGACCGCGGTCACATCGGACCTTCATGATCTACCTCATCACAAAACTGAACCACTCTGTACATTTTTGCTTGACTCGCTCCTGCGGTCGATTGTAAACTGAACCGAACAGTACGCTTATGATTGCAATTTGAAGACGGAGCCTCGCATGATTCGCCCTATCCGCACACCTCTGGCCGCAGCGCTCAGTCTCGCCTGCGTTGCTGTATTAACTGCCTGCGGCAAGCCGCCAATGGGTCCCGCCGCCGGGCCTCAGGGAACCCCCAAAGTGAGCACGGTGGTCGTGCAGCCGCAGTCTGTGGTGCTGACGACGGAGTTGCCGGGCCGTACCAGCGCGGTGCTGGTTGCGGACGTACGCCCGCAAGTCACCGGCATCCTGCAATCGCGTCGCTTCGTCGAAGGCAGCACCGTGAAAGCAGGTGACCTGCTCTATCAAATCGATCCTGCGACGTACCAAGCCGCAGTGGACAGCGCTGAGGCGACGCTTGCGAAAGCCCAGGCCAACCAGCATACGACGCGATTGAAGGCCGAGCGCTATCGCGAGTTGATCGCGATCAAGGCAGTGAGTCAGCAGGATGCAGACGATGCCGACGCCCTGTTGTTACAGGCGAACGCAGAAGTTGCCTCGGCTCGCGCGGCGTTGACGAGCGCCCGCATCGATCTTGCCTACACGCGTGTGACATCTCCGATCACCGGTCGCATTGGGAAATCTTCCGTGACCGCCGGTGCATTGGTCACGGCCAACCAGAGCACCGCACTTGCGACGGTTCAGCAACTGGATCCGATGTATGTGGACGTGACTCAGTCGAGCAACACGGTGTTGCGACTGAAGCGCGCGATTGCTCAAGGCGAGCTGCGCGACGCCACCGCGAAAGCAAAGCTACTGTTTGACGACGGCACGGCGTATCCGATAGAAGGCAAGCTGCAGTTCTCGGATGTCACGGTCGATTCAAACACCGGCTCGGTGACGTTGCGCGCCGAATTCCCCAATCCCAAAGGGGAATTGCTGCCTAATCTGTATGTCAGAGCCGTGATCGAAGAAGGCACGGTCTCGCAAGCGCTGCTGGTTCCCCAACAAGCGGTCAGCCGCGACGCAACAGGTAAGCCGCGAGCCTATGTGGTCGACAGCGACGGTAAGTTACAACAGCGCGAGCTGTTGACGGAGCGGGCTATCGGCAACCGGTGGCTGGTCACCCGCGGCTTGCAGGCCGGGGACGTCCTGGTCGTCTCGGGCCAGCAAAAAGCACAGCCCGGCGCGCTGGTCGAAGTCGTTCCCCATCGTCCCAAGGCCGACGGCGAACAACTCGCCTCCACCTTCGCGATGTAATCAGAACCTTCAACGAGAAACGCCATGGCCCGATTTTTCATCGACCGCCCTGTGTTTGCGTGGGTGATCGTCATTATCGTGATGCTCACTGGCACGCTCGCGGTCACCACCCTTCCCATCGCGCAGTATCCCGACATCGCGCCACCGGCGATCTCGATCACTGCCAACTATCCCGGCGCTTCGGCAAAGGCGCTGGAAGACACCGTTACGCAGGTGATCGAGCAGAAGATGAAAGGCCTCGATCGCCTTGCCTATATCTCTTCGGTCAGCGAATCGTCGGGCCTCGTTACCATCACGCTGACGTTCCAGAACGGCACCGATCCGGACACGGCGCAGGTTCAAGTACAGAACAAGCTGTCACTTGCAACGGCTTCGCTGCCCGAGGAAGTGCAACGTCAAGGCCTGACGGTCGCCAAAGCGGTGAGGAACTTCGTCAGCGTGCTAGCCTTCATTTCCAAAGACGGCAGCATGAGCGCGGCGGATTTGAACGACTACGTCGCCGCGAACGTTCAGGAGGCCCTGAGCCGCATCGAAGGCGTGGGCGACACGCAGCTGTTCGGCTCACAGTACTCGATGCGCGTCTGGCTGAACCCCAGCAAACTCAACAGCTACCGACTCACTGCGCTGGATGTAAGAAACGCGCTGCAAGCGCAGAACGCGCAAGTTTCCGCCGGTCAACTGGGTGGCTTGCCCGCCGTGGCCGGCCAGCAGCTCAACGCGACGATCACGGCGCAAACCCGCCTGCGCACGGCCGAGCAGTTTCAAGACATCCTGCTGCGTACGCAGACCGACGGCTCGCAGGTCCGCTTGCGCGATGTCGCTCGCATCGAGTTGGGCAGCGAAGCCTATGACAGCCAGGGCCGTTACAACGGCAAACCGACGGCCGGCCTGGCACTCAAGCTCGCGACAGGCGCGAACGCGCTCGACACCATCGCAGCCATCGACGCCGAGATCGAACAGCTGAGACCGTTCTTTCCGCCCGGCATGGAAGTCGTCAAACCTTACGACTCCACGCCGTTCGTGCGAATTTCCATCCAGGAAGTGGTCAAGACGCTGGTCGAGGCCATCGTGCTGGTATTCCTGGTGATGTATCTGTTCCTGCAGAACTTCCGTGCCACGCTGATCCCGACGATCGCGGTCCCCGTGGTGCTGCTCGGTACATTCGGCGTGATAGCCGCGTTCGGCTTCAACATCAACACGCTCACGATGCTCGCGATGGTGCTCGCCATCGGGTTGCTGGTCGACGATGCCATCGTGGTCGTCGAAAACGTCGAGCGCGTGATGGCCGAAGAACATCTATCGCCGCGCGAAGCGACTCGCAAATCCATGAGCCAGATCACCGGCGCACTTGTCGGCGTCGCGCTCGTGCTCGCGGCTGTGTTCGTTCCGATGGCGTTCTTCAGCGGTTCGACCGGGGTGATCTATCGTCAGTTCTCCATCACCATCGTCGCTGCAATGACGTTGTCGGTACTGGTGGCCATGGTGCTCACACCTGCGCTGTGCGCGAGCTTGCTCAAGCCGGTCGGTCCTTCGCACACACGCGCGACCACGGGTTTCTTCGGTGCGTTCAATCGCTGGCTGGATCGTGGCACCGCGCGTTACGAAGGCGGCGTACGCAACATGCTCGGCCGCCGTCGCCGGTACATGATCGCGTACACCGTCCTCGTTGGCTTCGTGGCGCTCGCCTTCACCAGGATCCCCACCGGCTTCCTGCCCGACGAAGATCAGGGCACGGTGTACGCCATCATTCAGCTGCCGCCCGGCGCCACGCAGGAACGCACGCTGGAGGTAATCAAACAAGTCGAACGGCACCTGCTCGAGGATCAGAAGGAAGCGGTGGAATCCGTGCTCACCGTGGCGGGCTTCAGCTTCGCGGGCGGCGGACAGAACGCCGGCATGGCATTCATCAAGCTGCGCCCGTGGGACGAACGCAACCGCGATGATCTGCAAATCAACGCAATCATCGCCAAGGCCTCGCAGTATTTCGCAACCATTCAAGACGCGTCGGTGTTTGCGTTCTCGCCGCCTGCCGTCGCGGAGCTGGGCAATGCCAGCGGCTTCGATCTGATGCTGCAGGATCGCGCCAATCTCGGACACGACGCACTCATGCAGGCTCGCAATCAGCTGCTCGGCGCGCTGAGTCAAGAACCTGCACTGGTGGGCGTGCGCCCCAACGGCCAGGAAGACACGCCCGAGCTGCGCCTCGCGATCGATATTCACAAAGCAGGCTCGATGGGCCTCTCGCTGGCGGACATCAACGACACCTTCTCCAGCGCGTGGGGCAGCGTGTACGTGAACGACTTCATCGACCGCGGTCGCGTGAAGAAAGTGTTCATGCAAGCCGATGCGCATTATCGCATGCTGTCCGAGGACATCGATCGTTGGTACGTGCGCAATGCCACCGGCGACATGGTGCCATTCAGCGCATTCGCCAGCACCGAGTGGACCTCTGGCTCGCCACGTTTGGAGCGCTACGACGGCGTACCCTCGGTGGAGATTCTCGGCATGGCATTGCCGGGCGCGGCATCGAGCGGCGAAGCCATGGATATCGTCGAGCGCCATGCGCAGCAGCTGCCCCCGGGCATCGGCTTCAAATGGACCGGCATTTCTCTGCAAGAACGCGCAGCCGGCTCGCAAACGCTGCTGCTTTACACGCTGTCCATCGCGGTCGTATTTCTCTGCCTGGCCGCTCTTTATGAGAGTTGGGCGATTCCGCTCGCGGTGATTCTCGTGGTACCGCTGGGTGTGCTCGGCGCGGTTATCACCGCCCTGCTGATGTGGAAGATGAACGATGTCTATTTCCAGGTCGGCCTGCTCACGACCATCGGTCTTGCCTCCAAGAACGCCATTCTCATCGTGGAGTTCGCCAAGGACCTGTATACCCGCGGCACTGACTTGACGACCGCCGCCGTCACAGCGGCGCGTATGCGGTTGCGGCCGATCCTGATGACTTCGCTCGCCTTCATTCTCGGTGCGTTGCCGCTGATGCTCAGCACCGGCGCTGGCGCCGGCGCGCGTAGCGCACTGGGAGCCGCGGTAATCGGCGGCATGGTCTCCGGCACGGTACTCGCGATTTTCTTCGTGCCGCTGCTGTTCGTCGTTGTCATGAAACTTTTCGCACGCCAGCCGGCATCGCAGACCGACGCTTCGCTGGCGCTCGCCTCCCCCGCGGAAACCCTGAAATGAGTTACGCAAAGCTGTTGATTGGAACCGCGGTGACGACGTGGCTGGCCGGTTGCACGATGGCGCCTCGTTATGAGCGACCCGTAGCGCCAGTCGCGGCGGAATATCCAGACACAGACCACACTGTTGCGTCCGTCGCTACGATCGAGTGGCGCGAGTTCTATGCCGATCCGAAGCTGCGTGAGCTGATCGAGGTTGCGCTCACGAACAATCGCGACCTGCGCGTCGCCATTCTCAGCATCGATCGGGCACGCGCCCAGTATCGACTTCAGCGGTCGGACAGCCTGCCGAAGATCGACGCCATCGGCTCTGCAAATGCCAATCGCACTCCGGCTAGCGTGTCGCAGACCGGCGAGTCGATGACCACGCGAGAATACAACGCGAACCTCGGGTTGAGCGCGTATGAACTCGACCTGTTCGGCCGCGTGCGCAGCCTCAATGGTCAGGCGCTCGAGCAATTCCTTGCCACCAGCGAGGCGCGTAAGGCGGCTCAGATCAGTCTGATCGCCGAAGTCGCCAACGCCTATCTCACCTGGGCTGCCGATCTGGAGCAACTCGCACTCGCGCGCCAGACGCTGCAGAGTCAGAGCGAGAGTTACGATCTGACCAAGCGTCGTTTCGAGCTGGGCAGCGCATCCGAGCTGACATTGCGGCAGAATCAAACCAGCGTCGACACGGCGCGCGTCGATGTCGCGACTTATACGCGGTTGATCGCTCAGGACCGCAACGCGCTCGTGCTGTTGCTCGGCACTGCCGTGCCGGAACATCTTGCGCCTACATTGTTAAGCGATACCGTCAGCACGGTAGCCAAATTGCCCGCTGGGCTGCCTTCCGACTTGCTGAACCGTCGACCCGATATCGTACAAGCCGAGCACGAATTGAAAGCTGCGAATTTCAACATCGGCGCGGCGCGCGCGGCTTTTTATCCTCGCATTACGCTGACCGGCTCGGCCGGCAGCAGTAGCAACGACCTCGCCGGGTTGTTCGAAGCCGGGTCCGGCGCGTGGAGCTTCGCGCCGCAGATCAGCGTGCCGTTGTTCGCCGGCGGCGCCAATCGCGCCAATCTCGATACCGCTCACGTCGGCCGTCAGATTGAGATCGCTCAGTACGAACAGGCCATTCAGATTGCGTTTCGTGAAGTAGCCGACGCGCTCGCTGAACGCAGCACGCTTGTCGATGAACTCGACGCGCGCGAGTCCCTGGCGGAAGCGACCGCAGTCAGCTTGCGATTGTCGCAGGCTCGCTTCGATCGTGGCGTCGACAGTTACCTGGACGTACTGGATTCGCAACGTTCAATGTACCGTGCC
>JAIBJL010000231.1 GCA_020029545.1 Gammaproteobacteria bacterium | reverse complement strand
CGTACGTTGGAGCGAATGCGCTTCGCAATGAAAAAAGCCACTTCTTCCGGCAGTTCCACCCGAATCACCGCCGCCTTGCTCATCAGAATCGCCACGCAGGTTTCCAGCTCGGGCGGCTCGATTGCAACCGTTAGCCCCCAGCCGAAACGCGATTTCAATCGTTCCTCGAGACCGTCGACTTCTTTGGGATAACGATCGCAAGTGAGGATGATTTGTTGCTGACCTTCGAACAGCGCGTTGAAGGTGTGAAAAAACTCTTCCTGCGAGCGATCCTTGCCGGCAAAAAACTGAATATCGTCGATCAGCAACGCATCCAGCGAGCGATACGCTGTTTTGAACTCGTTGATTGTATTGTGCTGGAGCGCTTTCACCATGTCACCGACGAAACGCTCCGAATGCACATAGGCAATCCGGGCCCGCTCGTTGCGGGTACGAATGACATTGCCGACGGCATGCATCAGATGCGTCTTGCCTAGACCCACGCCACCGTAGATGAACAACGGGTTGTACGCTCGTCCGGGATTCTCCGCGACCTGGACCGCGGCTGCACGACCTAGCTGATTACTTTTTCCCTCGACGAAGTTCGTGAAGGTGAAATCCGGATTCAGTCGACTCCCCAATACGGTGGGTGGTTCTTTGACTGTTGTGCGATTCTGGAACGTTGTGGGCGCCGCAACGACCGGTTGTGCTGCACGCGAGCCGACTTCCAGCACGATTTGCGGGCCGGTCTCGCTGCCAACGGTCTCCACCAATTCGGTAATACGCCGGGCAACATTCTCGTTGACCCAATCCACGACAAATCGATTTGGTGCCAGGAGTCGCAATACCCGACCGTCTTCGACGGCCTGTAACGGCCGGATCCACGTGTTGAACTGCTGTTCGGGCAATTCGGCTTCCAGTTGCCGAAGACAGTGATGCCACAACGAACCGTGCACGGTTTCGCCCTCGATACTTCAGGACAGCAGGTAAGAAGAATTTTCGCGCTGACTGGCGCGAAAGGGCGAGGAGTCTATACCGTTGCCGCCTAAGTTATCCACAGCCAGGTTCGAATGAAGGCCTCGGCTTTCGGTGCGGGTCTTAAGCTTGACACGCCAGACACTGCTGCGTACCCTTGCCGGCCTTCAAATCGACCCACCATGTGCTTGTTTTGGCGCAGAATTCGCGCCTCGAGATTTCAGTCATGAAGCGCACCTATCAGCCGAGCAAAGTACGTCGTCAACGAACTCACGGGTTCCGCGCGCGCATGGCCACCCGTTCAGGCCGCGCAGTGCTGGCGCGTCGTCGGGCCAAAGGTCGCAAGCGCCTGAGTGTCTGATCCGGGCGTCTGACTAGTTTTTCTCCGCAAACAATTGAGCTTTCTTGCAAGCGATCGCCCGGCCGTTCACTCCGGCGCAACGCCTCCATAACAAATCGGATTTCGATCGCGTCTACAAGGATGCACGTCGCTTTGCCGATGCGATGTTTGCCATCTTTGTACGTCCAAATGACCGAGCTACTGCTCGTCTCGGACTGTCGATGGCGGCGCGTATCATCGGTGGTGCCGTGCGACGCAATCAGGTGAAGCGTCTGGTTCGAGAATCGTTTCGCAACTTCCAGCATCAATTTCCCTCAGTCGATATTGTCGTCAACGGCAGATCCGGCGCACGTAATGCGGACAATGCAACGATCATTCGCAGTCTTGAACGGCACTGGCAAGCGGTAAGCAAGCAATGCGCCAGGCCTTAAGAGCGCTGATCAGGGTTTATCGCTACGCTATCAGCCCGTTGCTCGGCCCTCGCTGCCGTTTTTATCCCACCTGTTCCTGCTACGCCGATGAGGCGCTTGAACAACACGGCGCGCTGAAGGGCAGTTATCTCGCGGTACGTCGCATCCTGCGTTGCCATCCGTGGCATGCCGGTGGTTTCGATCCGGTGCCGCGACCCCCACTCTGGAAATCGTCTTCTCATGGATAACCAACGTGTTTTTGTCTGGGCAGCACTCGCGCTCCTGTTGTGGTTGAACTACACCACATGGCAGAACGACTATGCGCCCCCGAAACCAGTCGCTGCCGCCGCCGCACCTGCAGCCGCAGCGGCCTCTGTTGACAAGTCATCCCAAGCACTTCCGGAATTGCCCAGTGACACGCCGCCGGCATCGCCGACGACTACCACGCTGCCGCAAGCTACCGGCACTGAATTGCCAGCAGCTGCGGCAATCATCCATGTACGCACGGATGTGCTGGACATGGACATCAGCACACGCGGTGGCGACCTGGTCCGCGCCGATCTGCTGAAATACCCGAAGGTCAAGAATCAGCCGAACGTGCCGGTTCGCTTGTTCAACACCGGTTCGCCTGGGCTGTTCGTTGCACGATCGGGCCTACGCGCGGCGGACAAGCGCGCTGAGCCTACACATCAGGCCACGTTCGAAGCGGCGCAATCGGAATACCAGCTCGCGGCGGGCGCCAAGCAACTCGAAGTCCCGTTGAAGTGGAGCGATGGCCAAGGCCTGGCAGTTACCAAGACATACATCTTTGAACCCGGCACTTACCGTATCGGTGTGCGCTACGACGTATCGAACGATTCAGCGACACCATGGAAAGCAGCATCGTATGTGCAGCTGGTTCGGCACTACGAACATGTCGAGCGTTCGTATTTCAACGTCGAAACCTACGCCTATCGTGGTCCGGCCGTATTCAACGGCAAGGCGTATCACAAGTTGAATGCTGAAGATAAGGAAGACAGTCACTTCAAAGGCACATTCACCGGTGGTTGGGCCGCAGCGATGCAACATCATTTCGTAGCAGCTGCGGTGCCACCGCGCGACCAGAGCTACGACTACCAGCTCAGCGTCGATGCGCAGAACAATTTCATCCTGTCGTATCGCGGCCCATTGATTGAAGTTCCCGCTGCGGGCAAGCACACGTTCAGCGAAACCCTGTTCGTCGGCCCGAAGATGCAGGAACAGCTCAAAGTGACTGGCCCGGAACTGGAGCGCACTGCGGACTACGGCCGGCTCACCATCATTGCGCAGCCACTGTTCTGGTTGCTCGAACAGGTACACAAGTTCGTCGGTAACTGGGGCTGGGCGATCATCATCGTTACTTTCCTTATCAAGCTGACCTTCTACAAGCTCACTGCTGCCAGCGGTCGTTCGATGGCGAAGATGCGCAATCTCAGCCCCCGCATCAAGGCTATCCAAGAACGTTACAAGGACGACCGCGAACAACTCGGCCGGCAGATGATGGAGTTGTACAAGCGCGAGAAGATCAATCCGCTTGCCGGCTGTCTGCCCATCCTGATTCAGATTCCATTCTTCCTCGCGTTCTACTGGGTGCTGCTCGAAAGCGTCGAAATGCGCCAGGCGCCGTTCCTTGGCTGGATTACCGATCTGTCGTCCAAGGATCCGTTCTTCATTCTGCCCCTGCTGATGGGCGGCGCAATGTTCGCGCAGTTCAAGTTGCAGCCCACGCCCACCACCGACCCGATGCAGGCGAAGATTTTTGCCTTCATGCCCGTCATCATGGCAAGTACCATGGCCTGGTTCCCTGCGGGATTGGTCTTGTACTGGCTGACGAATACATTGCTGTCGATATCGCAGCAGTACCGCATCAATAAGCTGGTCGCTGCGGAATCCAAGAAGGACTAGCCGCACGGCGCAACAATGTATGCACGGCCACACAGCAGTCTGGTTGCAGGCGACTGATGGCCGCCCGGACATCCGCCTCTGAAACGATTGCCGCTATTGCGACGCCCGCCGGTCGCGGTGGCGTCGCCGTCATCCGGGTTTCGGGTCCGTTGACGACTTCGATTGCACAAGCGGTTCTGGTTGATATACCAGAACCCCGACGAGCCGTGTTTCGTGAATTTCGCGACGACCATGGCGATTCACTCGACAATGGCCTCGCGATCTTTTTTCCCGCACCGGCGTCATTCACCGGTGAAGACGTACTCGAATTGCAGGGACACGGCGGTACGATCATCTCCGACCTGTTGCTTTCGCGCGTCCTAGCGCTCGGTGCAAGACTGGCCGAGCCCGGCGAGTTCAGTCGGCGTGCCTTCCTCAACGACAAGCTGGATCTGACACAGGCCGAAGCCATTGCCGATCTCATCGACAGCTCGACCCAACAGCACGCGCGCGCGGCCATGCGTTCGCTGCAAGGGCAATTCTCGGCCACCGTTCAGTCGCTGACCGATGCGATCACGCAACTGCGCATGCATGTGGAAGCAGCGATCGATTTTCCGGAAGAGGAAATCGATTTTCTTGCCGATGAACGGGTGCTGTTACAGATGTCTCAGGTGCAGCAGATGTGCGAGCAGATCATAGCCAGCGCAAGGCAAGGCGCGCTGTTGCGCGATGGCATGACGGTAGTGATCGCCGGCCGCCCCAACGCCGGCAAATCGAGCTTGCTCAACGCGCTGGCTGGCCACGATGCCGCGATCGTGACCGATATTCCCGGGACGACGCGCGATGTGCTGCGCGAGCGCATCAATCTTGATGGTATGCCACTGCACATCGCGGACACGGCCGGACTGCGTGAGCATGCGGATGTCGTCGAAGCGGAGGGCATTCGTCGCGCACATCAGGAAATGCAGCGCGCCGACCAGATTCTCTATCTGATCGACGCCACGCGCTCGGTTGACGATGCAACCCTTCAACAGGAAGTTGCCGTGCTCCCGCCGGCGATTCCGATCACCTATGTGTTCAATAAGATCGATCTGACCGATCGCGAACCCGCGCTCGAATCTTCCGTACCTCCTCGGGTATTCGTATCGATCGTGACGGGTGCGGGTATTGCTTTGTTGCGCGAACATCTGAAACAGTGTGCCGGATTCCAGAGTGCCGAGAGCGGCACGGTGTCGGCACGGCGTCGACATCTGGATGCTTTGGCGCGCGCTCGAGACCATCTGACCGAAGCACGCATTCAGCTCATCGAGCATCGTGCCGGCGAAGTCATGGCGGAAGAATTGCGCCGGGCACAACAATGCCTCGGAGAAATCACCGGCGAGTTCTCCTCGGACGAGTTGCTCGGCCGCATATTCAGCAGCTTCTGTATTGGCAAGTGATTGCCATGCCGTGGCCGAGTCGTCGCATCTGCCCGCCACCGCCCGCTATTGAACAGGCGTTGATCGAAATCTTCGGCGAGTCGGTGCGGCAGGTCCGGGTGATCGAGTATTCCTGGTATTGCGCGCTGCACCTGGGTGCCCGAGCGACCACCCGGCGTAATCGTATCCTGGTGCGCGGTTCGGCGGAGTTTTTCTGGGCTGATACGGACCTGATCCTGCACGAGTATTTTCATGTCCTATGCCAATGGCAGCCGCGCCGACTGACGATCTGGCGTTATCTGGTCGAATCGGCCCGACGTGGTTACTGGCACAACCGGTTCGAGAGGGAAGCGCGCGCTTTTGCCGCCGATCATCACACCCGTTTTTGTTACTTGTTGAAACCTGGGCCGGCAACCCGCAAGTCGAGTATTTCCAAGATTGACACACCGGATCTGCTGAGTATGATGCACGCCCCCAGCGCCGACCGTCTGGATTATTCGGAGCCCGCCACGCCTGTACCGCACAATCTCCCTATGAAAAACGACGCCTGCTAGTTCTGCGAGATGACTTGGGAAGTGCGCCCGCTCCCCAAGTCAGGTGCAAGCCATTGGCTCCAACGAAACCCCTGGCCGGGAAACCTGCCAGGGGTTTTGCATTTCCGGTTGCTGAAACGCCCGGTCGCTGGAAGGTGATTCGCTCCATTTGCACTCGCCGTGAGCAGTGCGAATTTCACATCGGTTGGACCTTCCGCCGGCTGCTCAATTACTGGGCCATTCCTTCAGTTATTCGTGACCACGACGTTTGCAACGTAGGTACTTTTGCTGCCGCGGCGAGCAGACAGCACGCACAGCACACGGATTGCAGGAACATCACGGAGGTCCACATGGAACGTTATGAACGGAACGCAGTACGCGCGCGTCCGGTACTAAAGCAGCGCGGTCAGGGCATGAGCGAGTACATCATCATCACTGCACTCATCGCGGTTGCCGGCATCGGCTTGTTTGCCGCGTTCGGCGATACGCTGCAGAACCAGATGGCAGGCATGAGCCAGGAAATGGCTGGCAAGTCCGGCGCCACCGATATCCAGAAAGCCGGAACCACTGCCAACACCGCTCGCACGCGAGCGGCCCAGGCAGAAAGCCTGTCGAACTACAACCAGCAAACCGGCGCAGGCGGCGGCTGATGGAACGGTCGTCCGGGGGCGTGTGCGGCAAGGGACTGCCGGCGCGCCTCTGACGCATCGTCAATGGATAGTGCAGGGACGCTAGATGCAATGTCATGGTTTCTCTAAGGGTCGAATGCAGCGCCGGCAAGCGCGCTCGCGCGCCATCCAGCGTGGACAGATTGCACCGGTTGCATTGTTCGGCATTCTGATCGCGAGTGCCGTGCTGGTGCTGATGTTCAACACCGGACAGAAGGTGACGGAGAAGTCGCTCGTCGCAAACGCCGCAGATGCCGCGGCCTACAGTGGTGGCGTGTGGACCGCGCGTCATCTCAACTTCATGGCCTACACGAATCGCGCGATGGTGGCGAACCACGCAGCCGTTGGACACTTCATCTCCTACGTCAGCTGGATTCGCTACATCCACGACACGATCGAATACATCGACCGCGTTACGCAATGGATTCCCTATGTCGGACAGTATGTCGGCATCGTCGAGCAGATTGTCGAACAGGTTCGCGAAGTAACGGAACGCACTGCGGAGATTGCCGTGCCCGCGATCGATGGCTGGAATGCGAACTTTCGTGCAGCGCAGCTCGAAACCCAAGGCTCGTTGGCACTGAGTCATCTCAATGATCTGATGTCGCAAACCGCGCGCGCCTACGACCCGCAGATCCGAGTCAATGATCGTGACGATCTGTCAGCCATGCCGAGTGAGTTGCGGAGTCTGCTTGAGACGCAGATGCTGGCGCAATTGGCGAGCGTGCCTGCATTCGTCCGCCGCTACTCCGCCGGCAATGATAATAACAACGTGAGTGAGCTGATCAGCGCCAGCCTGCGAGTCAACACGGACATGCAACGTTGGGTGACCGGAGAACGCGGTTGGCGTGAAAATCTGGTCGCCACCCAGCTGCGTAAGCAGGGGAGTACGACAGCAACCCAGGGTTCATCCACCGCGGACTGGAAGGCCACCGATCAGCTCCAGCATCGCCAGCGCGAATTTCTAGGGTGGAGCCGGTGGAAACGCATTGGCGATCGCACCAGCAAGGCCAGTGCCAGCGAGTTTGCGTCGCGTTACGCCGGCGTACCGAACTATTTCAACGTTGCAGGCGCTCCGGGCGATCACACGTTACGTATCGCCGCCGTGGCGACCAAGCGTCAGACCCATGTAGCGACAGCGAACCTGTTTGGCATGAATGAGAACACGCAGCCTCTCGCCGTGGCAGCGCTCGCGAGAGTGGAGTTTCGCCGCCCGTCCGGGTCTGCATTCGCGGCCCTCGCAGGCAGTCGACGTGAGTACGCCAATCTGTTCAATCCATTCTGGGAAGCGCGACTCGCGCCGCTGGATGACGGAGTCACGAACTGATCATGTGCAAACGTCCGGCATTCTCCTGTTCCGTGCGCAGCAAGGCTGTGCTCAGACGCGTGCGTCGACCAGAAAGTTGTCGAGGCAGCCGCAAGCGAATACCGGCTACTTGCCCCCGTGCCGTTGCACCGTACCAGAGCGGCAATGCCATGGCCGAAGTGATTGTCGGCTTGCTCGCATTGACGCCCTTCCTGCTCGGCA
>JAIBJL010000562.1 GCA_020029545.1 Gammaproteobacteria bacterium | reverse complement strand
CCCTTATATGCGGCCGGAAGCGGGTGGAAGTAGTTGAAGGCGAGACTGGGGAATCGGAAATCCCTTACTTCAAGTCATACGGCAGCGGCAGACGCTGCAATGCCTTCCCCGGTTCGCCATCGATCGCCAACGGTGCATCCGCTTGCGCCAGATTGATCACCGCCAGTAGTTCGCTGCCGTTCGATGTGGCCACCGCGTCGACGACATCGCCAGCGTGATTCCCTTCACTCACGACGCGTGCACCGGGTGCGGGAGGAGATCCTGCAAACGAATAACGCAGCATGCGTCGCTTCACCTGACCGCGGAAATGCATGCGCGCGATGATTTCCTGGCCGGTGTAACAGCCTTTCTCGAAACTGATCCCCTGCAATAGATCCAGGTTGAGCATCTGTGCGATGAATGCTTCATGGGTTTGCGGATAGACCGCAGGCAGTCCGGCGCGGATGTTTTCCAGCCGCCATGCGTCGTTGTTCGCCGGATCGACCTGCATGGGGATGTGTGCAGGCGCAATCACCAGACCATGACCACCGGGCCAGTGGATCAGGCTCAGTCCGTCGCGCTCGAGATGGCCACGGACGGGTTGTGGCATGCGGGAGGAGTCGATGCTGCCGACGCTGAGTTGACCCTGACCCGATTCGATGGTGGCTTTGGCGCGCAACACGAACTTGCGCAGTCGTGCGATCACGGTGTCGGCCATCGCCACAGGCAGCATCATTACGATGGTAGCGTGACGTCGCAGCAACCAGACCACCGCCTGCACGCGCCCCTGCGCGGAGTTGATCGATGCGACTTCGACATAGTCTGGTGTCAGGCGGGTCATATCGAAGCTCAACTGGCCCTGCAGAAAGCTCTGCGCGTCGCCACCGGAGATGAGAATCGTGCCCAGCGCGTCGAGCCGGCGCGCCGCGAGCGGGGCGGTGTGATCGTCTATTGGGTGGTCGTTCATTCGTTAAAACCGAAGCTATCTATCGTGACTTGAGAAGACCTGAGGATTCCGCGACTTGCAGCGTTCTGGCAGACTACGACGCCATGTCGCAGCCAGACAGATCATCGTCCGGGTCATCGCCCGGGTCATCGTCCGGGTCATCGTCCGGGTCATCGTCCGGGTCACCGCCCAGGTCATTGTCAGGGAATCTGCAGCCAGCGCAGCCTGAAAACAAGGTTGTGGCCGGCCCAGAACCCCATGCAGAGCCACACTCAGTGTCCCACAACGACGCACCCGCGGTATCTGTCCCGTCGATTCCCGCCACGGCGAGTGCAGCGCCGGCAGCAGAGGACCTCCCCAAGGAGATTGGCGGACGCGGAGGGGCCGAACCGACGCGGTTCGGTGACTGGGAAAAGAACGGGCGCTGTATCGATTTCTGACTGTCTCGACGTGCGCGCGCAATCGCGCGTGACGAGACCCACACTGCGGAATTGGAGCATCAAGTGAGCACCGGATCGAACCCGAATACGGGCACCAAGCATGTGCGGCCGCTGTCGCCGTTTCTGTTTGGCCAGAGTGGTCTTCTATACCGCTGGCAGTACACGATGGCATTGTCGATTCTGCACCGTGCGACGGGCTGTGCATTGTCGGTGGGACTACTGCTGTTCGTTTACTGGCTGGTCGCTGCTGCCAGCGGTGAGCAGGCCTACCTGCGAGCGCAGACCGTCTTCGCGCATCCAGTGACGAAAATACTGCTGCTGGGATTTTCTTTTGCCTTCTTCTATCACTTGCTCAATGGCGTGCGTCACCTCGTGTGGGATGCGGGCTATGGGTTCGAGAAGGCCGTGGCGCGCAAAAGCGGCTGGCTGGTTTTCATCGGCGCCATCGTGGTGACCACGTTCTTCTGGTTTCTGGTCATGAACCGCATTGGAGCAACGCCATGAGCCTGCGTTCTCCGATGAGTCGCGTGCTTGGCCTGGGGGCGGCCAGGCACGGCTTCGGGCATTGGTGGTCGCAGAGAGTGACCTCCGTGGCGCTGCTGGTGTTGACGTTGTGGTTCGTCGCCTCGCTGCTGCGCTTTCCGAATTTCAGCCTGGAGCTGGTGACCGACTGGATCGCCCAGCCGTTCAATGCAGTCATGTTGTCGCTGCTGGTCGGCACGGCCGCGTACCACTCACAGCTCGGCGTGCAGGTGGTGATCGAGGACTACGTGCATGGCAAGGGCGCCAAAGTCGTCACGTTGCTGTTGTTGAATTTCATTCACTTTGCGCTCGCTGCCTTGGGCATTTTTTCCGTGCTGCGCATCGCTTTCGGAGTCGCTGCATGAGTGCGAACACGTCCAAGTATCAGTTCATCGATCACACCTATGACGTCGTCGTCGTCGGGGCCGGCGGGGCCGGTCTCCGCGCGACGTTTGGCCTGGCCCATTCGGGACTCTCCACGGCCTGTCTCACGAAAGTCTTTCCGACCCGCAGTCATACCGTGGCAGCGCAGGGCGGCATCAGCGCGGCGCTTGGCAACATGGGCGAGGACGACTGGCGCTGGCACATGTACGACACGGTCAAAGGTTCCGACTGGCTCGGTGACCAGGATGCGATCGAATTCATGTGCAAGGAAGCGCCGGGAGCGATCATCGAACTAGAGCATTACGGCTTGCCGTTCTCGCGTACCGAAGACGGCAAGATCTATCAGAGGCCGTTCGGCGGCATGACGACGCGCTTCGGTCAGGGCACTGCGCAACGGACCTGCGCCGCTGCGGACCGTACCGGCCACGCGATGCTGCATACGCTGTATCAGCAGGCACTGCGCCACGAGGCACAATTCTTTATCGAATACTTCGCCGTCGATCTGATCATGGAGAACGGCGAATGCCGTGGTGTCGTTGCCATCAACATGGCAGACGGCACATTGCATCGCTTCCTCGGTCATCAGACGAT
>JAIBJL010000028.1 GCA_020029545.1 Gammaproteobacteria bacterium | reverse complement strand
TAGTTTTCCATCGCGCTGCGCGCGACCCCGCGGGATGAAACGTACCTTTATCGAGTGCCACCCAGGCACATGGCCGTTCCAGCGCTTCCTGCGCCCACGGCATTCGTGACCGTAGGAAATCCCTGTGGGACACATCCTTGTGCAGCAGATGTGCCCGCCGCGCACGCGGCGAGCGATGCGGGAAAAGCCACGCCTTTTCCCGTCATCGCTACAGCGGCCGGCGTTGTTCCATACAACGCTCGGCACTTCCCACTTCCCTGTGGGTCGCGAGTGGCAGGGCTCGGCGGTGTCTTGTAGCGAAGCATTGCTTCGCTCCGCCGAGCGGGTGTCCATGGATGGACACCCCGGGCTTGCGCGCAGCAGGACTGCGCAGCGCAATGCCCGAGTCGCTGTTTCATACTAGCCGGCCGGAAGAAGCTGTCCTGCCGTTTCATCGCCCATCAAGAAGGTGGCCTCGATGAGCACCGGGCCGCGGTATCATCCGCCCACCATGAAAACAGAATTGAGTACCGAGGATCTGATCACGCGCGGCCGGCGCGTGTTGCGGGTCGAGGCGGATGCTATTGCGGCGCTGGAGTCCCGGATCGATACAGCGTTCGTCGCAGCATGTCGTGCAATGCAGGCTTGCCCGGGCCGCGTCGTGGTGACCGGCATGGGCAAGTCGGGCCACATCGGCGACAAGATCGCGGCGACGCTTGCCAGCACCGGGACACCGGCTTTTTTTCTGCATGCCGCCGAGGCCAGCCACGGCGATGTCGGCATGATCACCGCTGCCGATGTCGTGCTCGCCTTGTCGAATTCCGGCGAGACCGCCGAGCTGATTGCCATTCTGCCGGTGCTCAAGCGCCTGGGCGTCAGGCTGATTGCACTGACCGGCCGCCCCGCATCGACGCTGGGCCGCGCTGCCGATGTGGTGCTGGATGTCAGCGTCGCCGTCGAAGCGTGCCCGCTGAATCTGGCGCCGACTGCCAGCACCACCGCGACCCTGGCGATGGGCGATGCACTCGCGGTTGCCTTGCTGGAAGCGCGCGGCTTCACCGAAGAGGACTTCGCGCGCTCGCATCCCGGCGGCTCGTTGGGTCGCCGCTTGTTGCTGCATGTGGATGACGTGATGCGCACCGGCGATCAGCTACCCGCCGTGGCAGCGACCGCTTCATTGCACGACGGCCTGGTGGAAATGAGCCGCAAGGGTTTGGGAATGACGACGATTCTCGATGCGCAGCGCCGACTAGTGGGAATCTTTACCGACGGCGATCTGCGGCGGATCCTGGGTCAACCGCTCGATCTGCAGGCCACCACGATGGGCGCTGTGATGACGAAAACGCCGCGGACGATTCGTCCGCGCATGCTTGCCGCCGAGGCGGTGCACGTGATGGAGACCGGGCGCATCACTGCCCTGCCCGTGGTCGATGAGCGTGGCGTTCTGGTCGGCGCGCTCAACGTTCATGATCTGCTGCGCGCCGGAGTCATGTGATGGATACGCTGTTGGAACGCGCCAACGACATTCGACTGCTGGTGCTCGATGTCGATGGCGTGCTCACCGATGGCCGCCTGATTTTTTCCGCACGCGGCGAAGAACAGAAGTGCTTTCACGTGCGCGACGGCGCAGGCATTGTGCAGCTGCTGAAGACCGGAGTGCAGATTGCGGTCATTTCCGGGCGACAGTCCAAGGCCGTCGATCGCCGCATGAATGAACTGGGCATCACCTGGGTGCGCCAGGGCATCAGCGACAAGCTTGCCGCGCTGCGCGAACTGCTCGATATTCTCGCGCTGGGCCCGCAGGGTGTGGCCAGTGTCGGCGACGACTCGGCCGACTTGCCGATCTTCGAAGTCGCGCGGCTGGCGATCGCCGTCGCGGACGCGCATCCATCGGTGAAGTCGCAGGCGCATTTCATTACTCAGGCAGGCGGCGGCCAGGGCGCGGTGCGCGAAGTCTGCGATCTGATCCTGGAGAGCCAGCGCCGTGCCTCCACGTAAGCGGGCGACCCTGACGATGAGCCGGAGTGCCGTATGAGCTGGCGCTGGGTTTCCCTTGCCGCAGCGCTCGCCGCGCTGGTCGCCGTGTTCGGTGCAATGGTCGATCGCGATACCTCGAGCAACGCCGGCGACTCGACGCCGCCGCCGCCCGGCTACTATCTGAAAGATGCCATCATCACCCAGACGCAGCTGGACGGCTCGCCCGATCTGCGCCTGACCGCCAAGCGCATCGACCAGCACCGCAAGGACGACTCGATCCATCTAACGACGGTGCAGGTCGATTATCTGAAAGTCCCCGAGCGTCATTGGATACTCACGGCAGATCAGGGCGAGATTCCCGACCACTCGCGTATCGTGCAGTTCAGCGGCAATGTCGAGCTGCGCCCCGCCGACACGCAGCCACAGACGTTTCTGCGTACCGAAGCCCTGGCGATCGACACCGAGAAGCATCTGGCGTACACCACGCATTCCCCGGCCCAAGTTCGCTTTGGCAACAATGCAATGACGGTTCGTGAACTGCAGGCCGACCTGACGACCGAAAAGATCAAGCTCGAATCCGTGCGTGGGCAAGTGGGTTCGCGATGACAACGCCGACACCGCGCGACAACGACATCACACAATGAAAAAGCGATTCACGCCAGCCGCCGCACGCCGCCCGATGCGGGTCGTCAATCGAATCGTATTGGGCGTACTGACGGCCTCCGGCGCGTTCGCCGCGACCGCGACGCCGGGCGACGTCAAACTGACCGGCAGTGCGAACATTCAGGCCGATCTGGTCGAAGTCGATCTGCGCAACGATGCCCAGATCCTTACCGGCAATGTGCAGATCACTCAGGGTCCGATGTCGATCGAGTCGGAAGCGGCCACGGTGCGGGCCTCGCAGACGCCGCGCAGTCGCTACACATTCGAGCGCGCAGTGCATATTCGCAGCGCCGACGCGGATCTGCGATCGGATTCGGCCACGGCGGCAGCGCAGGCCGGCAGGATTGCCAGCGCCGTCGCGAAAGGCTCGCCCGCCACGTTCGAACAGCGTCGCGGCACGGCCGACAAACTCGTCCGCGGTCAAGCCAACGTGATCGACTACGACGTGATCAACGGCATCGTGAAGCTCAGCGATAACGTGTCGTTCAGTTACGGCGGCAATGAGTTCCGCGGCGACGTCGTGGTCTACCACATCCGCGACGAACGCGTGACCGTCAACCCCGGCGGACCGAATGGCGGCAACAACGGCCGCGTGAATATCACGATCAAACCCCGTGCTGCCGATAAAAAAGCCACTGAGGTGCCCGCCCCCGCAAGCGGGGATGGCGCGTGAGCACACTGCGCGTCGAGGGTCTGGCGAAGCGCTATCGCTCGCGGCAGGTCGTGAAAGACATTTCAATGGAGGTGGCACGCGGCGAAGTCGTGGGCTTGCTGGGTCCGAATGGCGCCGGCAAAACGACCGCGTTCTATATGACCGTCGGGCTCGTTCCCTGCGACAGCGGTCGCGTCATCATCGACAATCAGGATGTGACGCGCCTGCCGGTTCATCGTCGCGCCCGACTGGGCTTGGGCTATCTGCCCCAGGAAGCCTCGGTGTTCCGCAAACTCTCGGTCGAGAACAATATCCTGGCGATTCTGGAGACGCGTCGCGAGCTCAAGAACGAACGGCGCCGGGAGTTGCTGGAGTCGCTGCTGGATGACCTGCATATCGGCCATATCCGCAACAGCATCGGGCAAAGCCTGTCGGGTGGCGAACGGCGGCGCGTGGAAATCGCCCGCGCCCTGGCGGCCGAGCCGCAATTCATGCTGCTGGATGAGCCGTTTGCGGGCGTCGACCCGATTTCCGTCCTGGATATTCAGCGCATCATCCGGCACTTGAGCGCCCGTCACATCGGCGTTCTGATCACCGATCATAACGTCCGGGAAACATTGGGGATTTGTTCGCGCGCCTACATCGTCAGCGGCGGCTCGGTGATCGCCGCGGGATCTGCGGAGGAGATCCTTGCCAATCAGCAGGTTCGTGAGGTGTACTTGGGCCAGGACTTCAAGTTGTGATTACTCTGGCTAGGCAGCTGGCGTATTTGCGTTAGCCTCAACCAACCATCCACTTGCGCCGCAGGCTCGGTATGCAGCGCCATCATGCCCTGACGAACCTCGAGACGAATGCTCAAGCCCGCACTGCAGCTAAGACTAGGCCAGCAGCTGACCATGACACCGCAGCTGCAACAGGCCATTCGCCTGCTGCAACTGCCGGTGATGGAGCTGCAGCAGCAGATCCGCGAGGCGCTGGAAGCCAACGTGATGCTGGAGTCGGAAGACGAAGCCGACGGCAGCGAACCGGGCGCGCCGGGTAGCGAACCTGGCCTGGGCGAACTCGGCGCCGCCGCTCCGGAGCCCTCCTTTGAATCGGCGACCCAGGCAGAGTCGGGTGAGGTCACCGATGCCGAGCACGGTCAGGAACACGAAGTCGATCTGGTCGAGGATCCGGACTGGGGTGACAACCAGGTCACGGGCCCCTCAGAAACACCGTGGTCGGGCGATGGCGAGCAGACGCAGGAATTCTCCGACTCCAGCGGTGAGACGTTGCAGGAGCATCTGGGCTGGCAGCTGGAAATGTCGCGACTCACCGAGCGCGAGATGCGTATCGGCGCGGCGATCATCGATGCCATCAACGACGACGGCTACATCATCGAGCCGCTCGAAGAGATCGCGAACAATCTGCAGCCGGAAATCGTGGCGTCGCTGGATGAAGTCACCGCCGTGTTGCGGCATGTACAGGCGATGGACCCGCCGGGCGTGGGCGCGCGTTCGGTCAGTGAATGTATCGAACTCCAGCTGCGACAACTCGACAGCGCGACGCCCGGTCTCGAGACGGCGCTTGCGATAGCGGCCAGTTATCTGGACCTGGTTGCGGATCAGCAGTACGCGATCGTGCGACGCCAGTTGCGCGTCTCCGAAGAGGAACTCGAGCACGCTTTGCTACTGGTACGCGCCTGTCAGCCGCGTCCCGGTTCGAGTGTGCATTCCGTGCCAGCCGAATACATCGTGCCCGATGTCTATGTGCGACGGACCGAGCGTGGCGGTTGGTCGGTAGACATCAATCCGGCCAGCCTGCCGCGCATTCGCGTCAACCAGAGTTATGCGAATCTAATCGGCCGCAATACCGACCACGCGGTGCTGCGGACTCAATTGCAAGAAGCCCGTTGGCTGATCCGCAGTCTGGAAATCCGCAACGACACGCTGCTCAAGGTGGCCCGCTGCATCGTGCAGCGCCAGTCGGCGTTCCTCGAGAACGGCGATGAGTACATGCAGCCGATGATTCTCAAGGATGTGGCGGAGGCCGTGGAAATGCACGAATCCACGATCTCGCGCGTCACCACCAACAAGTACATGCACACGCCACGCGGCGTGTTCGAATTCCGCTATTTTTTCTCCAGTCACGTGGCGGCGAACGATGGCACCGAGATGTCCTCGACCGCCATTCGCGCCAAGATCCGCAAGCTGGTCGCACAGGAAGATCCGGAGAAGCCGCTGTCCGACAGCCGCATCGCCGAGATCCTGTCCGAAGCCGGCGTGCAGGTGGCCCGGCGCACCGTGGCGAAATATCGCGAAGCGCTCGGCATTGCGCCGTCGAGCGAACGCAAACGGGTTCCGGTGAGATGATGCTGCACCAGCAATCACACTCGCCACCTCTGCAAGGACTGCCTTGCATGGCGGCGTGGTTCGCCACGAGCGCCGAGACCGGCACGGGTCTTCATGGATTGTTGAAAAAGTCCGTCGTGGTCTTTTTCAACGTCGCTTGCGAAAAGTGTGATTTTCGCAGCGCTCCAGAAATCAAATACACAGACGTGTATTTGATTTCGTCGGGCCAGCCGTGGCCCGAACACAGGCTGTTTTTTCAACAGCCTGTCAGGTCTTATTCTGTTCCTCGCCTGCAAGCCCAAAGGAGGCGCCCATGCAATTGAACGTCACGGGTCATCACGTCGATGTCACCACATCGCTCAAAGGCTATGTCGAGAAAAAGCTGGACCGTATCGTCAGGCACTCCGACAAGGTCATTGATGTCCACTGCATTCTCACGGTGGAAAAACTGCTGCACAAGGCGGAAGCGACTGTGTTGTTGAGCGGCGGAACCGTGTACGCGGATGCCACGGAGAAAAACATGTATGCCGCGATCGACGCGCTGGCAGACAAACTGGATCGCAGCGTCAAGAAGCACAAGGAAAAGCTCTCGGATCACCATGCACAGGAGGCTCAGAAGAGCCGTCTAGCCTGAAAACTCTGGCCTGACGCATCGCGCTGGCGTCCTCCGGCATCCGGCACTCGCGCAGCGCGACGGAAATCGTTGCGTCACATGTCCTCGATTTGCGACCCCGCAGCATCCGCTGCGGGGCTTTTTGTGTCCTTGATCGCAATCCCTGCAGATTGCCCCTACCCACCCCCTACCCATCGACGACGCACCTGCAGTAGGCTTGAACCGTAGCAGCCGCGGTATCCGTCTATGCGCCTGGTCATCGTCAGTGGTTTGTCCGGCTCGGGCAAGAGCGTGGCGCTGCACATGCTCGAGGATCTCGACTACTACTGCGTGGATAACATTCCGGCCGGCTTGCTGCCGATGTTCATCTCCCACACGGTCCGCTCGCCCGAATCGACGTACGGTTACACCGCCGTCGGTGTCGACGCGCGCAATCGCCCCGCCGAGATTGCTTCCGTGCCCCGTCTGGTCGCCGAGCTCAAACGCAGCGGCATCGGTTGCGATGTGCTGTTCCTGCGCACCGATGAGGCAGTCCTGATCAAACGCTACAGCGAAACGCGGCGGCGTCATCCCCTCAGCCGCGAAGGCCTGGGTCTCATCGAAGCGATCCGCAACGAGCAGCAACTGCTGGAGCCGATTGCCGACGCGGCCGATCTGGTCATCGACACTACCCGTTGCAGCGTGCATGAACTACGCGAATTGATTCGTCAGCGGGTCGGTGCGCGGCTCGAAGGACACATGTCGATTCTGTTCGAATCCTTCGCCTATCGTCACGGCGTGCCCGACGATGCCGACTTCGTCTTCGATGTGCGCAGCCTGCCGAACCCGCATTGGGAGCCTGGCCTCGCGCGGTTGACCGGACGCGATCTGCCGGTGGTCGAATTTCTCGATCGCCACGACGCGGTGACCTCGATGTTCAACGACATTGCGGGCTTTCTCGATCGCTGGATCCCGGCATTGGTGAGCAGCAATCGCAGTTATCTGACGATTGCCATCGGCTGTACCGGTGGCCAACACCGCTCGGTATACCTGGTGGAACGATTGTCGCGCTATTTCGCGGCGAAATTTCCCCAGGTCCACGCCCGGCATCAGGTGGTCGGCGAGAAATCGCCGGGGGCCAGGCTGTAGAGCGGGATTCGGGATTCGGGATTCGGGATTGATAGCGACCCGCGCAACGTGACTCCTGCGGCGAACACGTAAAACTTAACCGGGCTTTACTAGTCGATTGATTCTCCGCCGCGGGACTCCGGCGAATCCCGAATCCAGATTCCCTTCCCAAGTCCCGCAGCCGGCTCATCTCCTCTACACTTCGCGGCCGATGAACACCGCCGAGACCCCCACCGCGAAGATCAGTCGCCTCGCGGCGCTGCGAGCCGCCCTGGAGCAGGGTTCGCTACGCCATGGGCAGCGGCTGGTGAACTCGATGCATCCGGCGGAGATCGCCTCGCTGATCGAATCGCTGCCCCCGGCGAAACGCGAGATCGTCTGGGAATTCGTCGAGCCGGAGTTCGAGGGCGATGTCCTGATCGAGCTCAACGACGAAGTGCGCGCGGAACTGATCGGCGGCATGGACGCGGAGGAACTGATCGCCGCGACCGAAGGGATGGAAGTCGACGACCTCGCCGATCTCATCGACGACCTGCCCGAGACGCTCAATGAACGGGTGCTGCGATCGCTGGACGCACAGGATCGCGAGCGCCTGAAAGCGGTGCTGGCGTTCGAGGAAGACAGCGCCGGTGGCCTGATGAATCTCGACGCCGTCACGGTGCGTCCGGATGTCACGCTCGAAGTCGTGCTGCGTTATCTGCGCATGCGCGGCGGCCTGCCCGAACGGACCGACCGGCTATTCGTCGTGAATCGTCACGATCAGTATCTGGGCGGCATCGATCTTACCCGCTTGCTGACGGCAGATCCGGAACGTGCCGTCGGCGAATTGATGGACTCCGCTGTCGAAGGCATCGCGCCGGATACCCCGGCGCAGGAAGTCGCCAAACTGTTCGCCGATCGCGATCTTGTGTCCGCAGCCGTGGTCGACAAAGACGGCAAATTGCTGGGCCGTATCACCATCGACGATGTCGTCGACGTCATTCGCGAAGAAGCCGAGCACTCGGTGATGAGCATGGCCGGCCTCGATGAAGAGGAAGACATGTTTGCGGGCGTCGTCACCAGCGCCCGTCGTCGTGCAATCTGGCTCAGTATCAATCTGGCGACAGCCTTTCTCGCGGCCAATGTCGTTGGGCTGTTCGAAGCGACGATCGAAAAAGTCGTGGCGCTTGCCGTGTTGATGCCTATTGTGGCGAGCATGGGCGGCATCGCCGGCAGTCAGACCCTGGTATTGATCATTCGCGGCCTGGCGCTCGGGCAGATCGAACAGACCAACGCGCGGTGGCTGCTGATCCGCGAGGTTTCGGTCGGATTGTTGAACGGGGCTGCGCTCGCGACCGTCGTCGGTATTGCGGCAGGCATCTGGTTCGAGGAATGGAAAATCGGCCTGATCATTTTTGCCGCGCTGATGATCAATCTGTTTGCTGCGGCACTGGCTGGCGTGGGCGTGCCGTTGACGCTCAAACGGCTGGGAATCGATCCGGCGTTGGCCGGCGGCGTGGTCTTGACGACGGTCACCGATACCGTCGGCTTCGCCTCACTGCTTGGCCTCGGCGCGTTTTTCCTCACGTGAGGGCAGCAGCCGCAGCCGTCGCGTGGTCGCAGTCGGATCGACTTGCTGACCCTCGATAAAATCGCGCAACTCATCCGACCGACGCATCGCGTCCTGATAACCGAGCGCGATCAGCTCGCGCGTGTAGCTATCCTGGAACAGCAGGTAGCTCATCAGCTGTCCGCCACCGGTGTTCATCGCTCCCATCGTTCGCAGCAACACGCGCAGCGCTCGCGGCAGCGATTTCACATGATGCCGCGCCAGTTCCGACAGATCGCGACTGGGCAGAATCACCAGCATGTCGATGTGCTGCAGCCGCACGCTTTCCGTGTTGATCGGGCCGAGCCGTTTGACGATTTCGTTGACCTGCGTCAGGCGCTCCAGATCGCTGTACAGCCCATCGGTGAACAGGGAATCGAGCATGTAGCCGAAAATCTGCCCGAACGTGGGACACAGCGGCGGTGAAGGTGTCGCGGTCCGGCTTTCATTGCGAGTACCGATGATCAGCAGCCGCTGCGCGCCGAGATGGATGGCCGCGCTGAACGGATTCGCCTCGCGCATGGCGCCATCGCCATAGTATTCATCGCCCATGAGCACGGGCGGAAACAGGAACGGCACCGCGACGCTCGCCATCAAGTGGTCGAGGGACAGGATGGCGGGCTCGCCCGCACGGCGCGTTCGCGTCCACGGTGTGCAGCCGGGACGCGATTCGAAGAACGATACCGACCGCGCATTGATATACCCCGCGGCCGACATCGCCAGCGCATCCAGATGACCGGCGGCAATGGACCGCCGAATGCCGTCGAAATCGAAATGCTGCGCCAGCAGTGCCCGCAGGGGCGAATTGTCGAACAGGGATTTCGGCGGCGGCAGCAACCAGCCACCCGACATCATCGCCAGCACCCAGTGAAGGCCCGAACGCAGCATGCTCGCGGTATCGGCGCGGAACACATCGTTGACGTGGAAGTTGCGCCATACGCGTTCGAGATTGCCGATGGCAACGCGAAAGCGATCCGCGTGGACGGCGATGGCCGTGGCATTCACCGCACCCGCCGACGTACCGGTAACCACCGGGAATGGATTGGCGGTACGAGCCGGCAGCAGATCGGCAATCGCCCGCAATACGCCCACCTGGTAAGCCGCACGGGCGCCGCCGCCGGGCAGCACCAGGCCGATTTTCTGCGGAATCGCGTTGCGCTCGTCTGTCATGGCGTGCAGGGCATTATCGGGACCGGCCAGCAGCGCGGCCGGTCCTGTTGTTCGGCCGCCAGTATGGCACACTGGCTGCGAACCCCTGTCGACCGGGACCAGCCATACCGCCCAACGACAGTCGATCCGACCGCCGGAGCAATCATGTCCCGTCTGCACAGTCTGCGTTCCTGCTTCATCCTTGTCCTGCTTGTCTGCCTGAACCTGGGATCGGCATCGGCTGCGGAAAGTCCCGCGCCCGGCACGCCCGCACCCGCATTCAAACTGCAGGACCAGAACGGCAAATGGCATGAACTCAAGGACTATCGCGGCAAATGGCTGGCGCTGTATTTCTACCCGAAGGATCAGACACCCGGGTGCACCACTCAGGCCTGCGAATTCCGCGACAATATTTTTGCGTTCCGTGAAGCCGGCGCGGCGATCGTCGGCATCAGCGTGGATGACGTCGAATCGCATAAGAAGTTCTCGGAAAAGCACGGCCTGCCGTTCCCGATTCTTGCCGATTCGACCAAGTCGACGGCGAAAGCCTACGGCGTACTGAAGAGTTACCTTGGCACCATGGAACTCGCCCGACGCGACACCTTCCTGATCGATCCCGAGGGCCGCATCGTCAAGCGCTATGCCGATGTCGAACCGAAAGGTCATTCGCAGATCGTGTTGAATGACATCAGGGAGATGAAGAAGAAAACCGGCTGACGCCGGTTTTCTTCTAGGCGACGGGTTACGGGCGACAGGCGACAGGCGACAGGCTACGGGCTACGGCCAGAGGAGAACAGTTTTTTCTGACCGTCACCTGTCGGCCGCTGCCTCTATCTTTGACCTCGGTCACGCCAGAGATCGGAACAGGCTTCTTTTCTGGCCGTAGCCCGTAGCCCGTAGCCTGTCGCCCGTAACCCGTAGCCTGTTGCCCGTCGCCTGTAGTTAGCGCAGCGCCTTAATCGCCTGATCCAGTCCATGCAGCGTCAGTGGGAACATCCGATCCCCCACCAGCTCACGCGTCAATTGCACTGAGGGCGTGTGCGCCCAGCGCTGCTGCGGCTCAGGATTGAGCCATACGTGATGCGGCCAGGTCCGCGTCAGGCGCTGCATCCACACTGCCCCGGATTCTTCGTTCCAGTGCTCGACACTGCCGCCGGGCTGAACGATTTCGTAGGGACTCATGGTCGCATCGCCGACGAAGATGAGCTTGTAGTCGTGCCCATAGGTGCGCATGACTTCCTGCGTCGACACCTTCTGTACGTGCCGGCGTGAGTTGTCCTGCCACACGCTTTCATAGACGAAGTTGTGAAAGTAGTAGTACTGCAGGTGCTTGAACTCGCTGCGTGCCGCGGAGAACAGTTCCTCGCAGAGGCGTACATGTTCGTACATGGAACCGCCGACATCGATGAACAGCAGGACTTTGATGGCATTGTGCCGTTCGGGGCGGAACTTGAGATCGAGCAGACCTGCGTTGCGCGCGGTCGAATCGATCGTGCCGTCCAGATCGAGATGTTCGGGTGCGCCTTCGCGCGCGAAGCGTCGCAATTTGCGCAGCGCGATCTTGATATTGCGCGTGCCCAGTTCGACGCTGTCATCGAGATTCCGGTATTCGCGCTGATCCCACACCTTGACGGCGCGCCGATTGCGCGATTCGCCCTGCCCGATCCGTATGCCTTCCGGGTTGTACCCGTGCGCACCAAATGGCGAAGTGCCGCCGGTGCCGATCCATTTGTTGCCGCCCTGGTGACGCTCCTGCTGTTCTTCCAAGCGCTTTTTCAGCGTCTCCATCAGCTTGTCCCAGCCCCCGAGTGCCTCGATTTTGGCCTTGTCTTCCTCCGACAACGTGCTCTCGCCCATGCGCCGCAGCCATTCTTCCGGAATGTTCGCGGTCAACGCGCCGAACAGCGCTTCGGCACCTTTGAAGTAGGCTGCGAATACCTGATCGAATCGATCGAAGTGCCGTTCATCCTTCACCAGGCAGGCACGCGCAAGATAGTAGAACCCTTCGGCGCTGGACTCGGCGAGCCTGGCGTCGAGGGATTCCAGCAGCAGCAACAGCTCCGTAATGCTGACCGGCACACCGCCTTCGCGCAGTTTGAAAAAGAAGGGAATGAGCATGCCTGAGCACCTTCTTAGCGGCCGCCGGAAAGGCGGATGGCAGGAACCTGCGCGAAGACGCGCAGGCCGGCATGCTGGTAAGAACCTCGAAGACGAGGCTGGCCAGAACAGCAAGAATGGTTTTCTGGCCAGCTTGCCAGCTGACCAGCCTGCGCGCTCTCGCGCAGGTTCCTGCCAGTCACGCCCTTCATCTGCCGCCCCGCCGGTGCAAAAACACCAGCTGCTCGAACAAGTGCACATCCTGTTCGTTCTTCAGCAGCGCGCCATACAGCGGCGGGATCGCTTTCTTTGGATCATCGCTGCGCAACGCCTCGGGCGGAATGTCCTCGGCGACCAGCAGCTTGATCCAGTCGAGCAGCTCGGAGGTCGACGGCTTTTTCTTCAGGCCCGGCATGTCACGCAGCTTGAAGAAGGAGGTCAGCGCTTCGGCGAGCAGTTCCTTCTTCAAGGTCGGGTAATGCACGTGCACGATGCGCTCCATGGTCGCCACATCGGGAAAGCGGATGTAGTGGAAAAAGCAGCGACGCAGGAACGCATCGGGCAGCTCTTTCTCGTTGTTGCTGGTGATCACGATAATCGGGCGCTGGGTCGCCTTCACCCAGCGGCGGGTCTCGTACACATAGAATTCCATGCGATCGAGTTCGTGCAGCAGGTCATTGGGAAATTCGATATCGGCCTTGTCGATCTCATCGACGAGCAGCACCGGCTGCACGTCGCTTTCGAAGGCTTCCCACAAGCGTCCCTTGACGATGTAGTTACCGATATCGTGCACCTTGGCGTCGCCGAGCTGCGAATCGCGCAAACGCGATACGGCATCGTACTCATACAAACCCTGCTGCGCCTTGGTCGTCGACTTGATGTGCCAGCGGTACAGGGGCTTGTTCAGCGAACTCGCGATCTCTTCTGCGAGCTGCGTTTTGCCGGTGCCAGGCTCCCCTTTCACCAGCAGCGGACGGCCCAACGTCACGGCGGCGTTGACCGCCATCATCAGATCTTCGGTGGCGACATAGCTGTCGCTGCCCTGAAAACGTGCCGTCATTCTGGCTCCAATTGAAGATAGGTTGTGAGCTGTAGGCTACAGCCTCAGCTCCGCGGTTCAAGCCGCAGAGCGTACTTCGTTTTACCCGGCAACAGCGGATGTGCCTCGCCGCTGGCCCAGGCTGCATGGCCGGCACCATAAAAGGGTGACAGCGGGTGATCCACCGGCCCACCCGGCAACTGCAGCAATCCCTCGGCCTCACGGCCCGGTGAGACAATCAGCCGCTCGGAAGCGCCGAACGCGGTGCCCTGCACCCGCGGCATGGCCACATCGCCCGGCAACGCCTGCGGCGGCATATCCAGCCAGCGGCCCAGCAGCGGCATCGCGCTCGACAGCGGGTGCCGCATGGCCAGCGTGTTCTGTCGGCCCCAGCTGCAATTCGACAGCGACTCGCACTGCGGCGGTAGATCGGCCAGCGACTGATCGAGATAGCCCAACAACGCCTCGTTCCAGCTCGCATGCACAGGCGATAACAGATGTGCCGGTTGCTCGGTGACGATCTGCCACAATGGCGCTTCGAACTGCGGCGAAGGCACGAATTTCAAGCGCGGTGATTTGCGCTTGACGACGTCGATCAGCGATCCGTAAACCGCATCGCGAACTTTCAGCCGGAAGGCCCGCACGATGCGATAGCCGGGATCGTCGGGTGCGGCGCGAGCGGACCATTTTTCCACCAGCGATCGCGCAGCGGCTCGGGCCGGATGATCGCGTGTCGCCTCAAGCGTGAGCAACCCGAGCAGCAAATCGCGCCAGCGCGTCAGGAACAATGCGCGATCGTCCAGCTGGATCCTGCGCATGTCGTCCACCGTGGCTCGCTCCAGGGCGAGCAGATCGTCGCGGATCTGGTTCGCGCGTGCACCGAGGTCATAGCCGCCTTCGCCGGCGAAATTCAACCAAGTGGGCGCATCGAGCGTGCGCGCATTGGCGGTCCAGAGTCGACCGTTCGCCGGATCAACGATACGCGGATATTCCTGGGGCGCGCGCCAGCCGATCCAGCCGGTGCCGTCAGGCTGCCAGGAGGCCGGCATCGACGAATCGTAGTTGGCGCGCACCGGCACCTGACCGAGCAGACTCCAGCCAATACGCCCGCTCGCATCCGCAGCAACGAAATTCTGTACCGGCCCACCGGCAAGGTTCGCCGTGTCCAGTGCGGCATCGAGGTCGCGCGCCTGCTCCAGCCGGAGCAGCTCCAGATTACTGGCACGCGCGTGATGTGCCGTCCACGCCAGCACTAACGAGCGCCCCGCCGTATCTTTACCAATGACCGGACCCCAGCGCGTGACACGCACGGCCAACGGTACGGCCGCGGCGCCGCGCACCTGAATGGTCTCATGACGCACCCGAAACGGTTCGACGCCATCAGCAAAGCGATACCGCTCCCTGTTGGCAGGGTCCGCCTCGACGAGCACGACATCGCTCCAGTCGCCGTAACTGTTGGTGTAACCCCAGGCGACATGACCGTTGCTGCCGACGATCAACATCGGCAAGCCGGGCAAAGTCACGCCAACCAGGTCCAGCGACGAATTTGCGCTGCCCGTCACCATCAACCGCGCGCGGTACCACACATTCGGCAGTCGCATCGGCAGATGCATATCGTTGGCGAGCAATGCCGCACCGCTCGCCGTGTGCGAACCGGCAACTGCCCAGCTATTGCTGCCGACGATGTCGGCTTCGGCAAACGAACTCGTGGGTGAGTGCGGTTCGGCGCCCCCCGCAGTGCGCCGCATCGCTGCCCGACGCAGATCGAAGATATCAGCGGAAGGGATCGGCGGACCGCGCCACGCATTGCCGGTGAGCGGCGCATCCCAGGAGGTGCCGTAGGGATGCAGGAAAGCGAATACCTCGGCCGGCAATCCGTCGCGCAATGCGGCGCGGGCGCGCTCGGTTTCACCGGTCGAATCGTTGAGGTTCAGATACATCGAGAACGCGACCAGCATCGAATCGGCCGCGGTCCAGGGGCGCGGCACGGAGCGCAACAGAAAGTATTCCCAGGGCCGCGCGCCTAATGCACCGAGGCCCGCGTTCACGCCGGCCACGTAGGCATCGAGGATGGCGCGATCGGCGGGCTGCGCATCGCTCAGCACCTGCGCAGCCACACCTCGAAAATCATGGATGCGAAAACCCTTGTCGGTGTCGAGCATCGCCGGGCCGAACAGTTCGGCCAGTTCGCCGGATGCGGCACGACGCATCAGGTCCATCTGGAAGAACCGATCCTGCGCATGCGCGAAACCGGTGGCATAGGCCAGATCGGCGCGCGATGCTGCCTTGATGGTCGGCATGCCTTCCGCGTCGCGCTCGATCGTCGCATGGGCGCGCAGCGCCTTGTCCGGCACGGTAGCGAGGCCCTCCAACTGCGGCAGACTTGCCCGTAACGTGCAGTACGCAATCACGCTCAGCATCGCCAGGGCCAATACCAAGGCACCTAGCGCATAACGGCCCACATTACGACCCACCTTACGACGTGGTTGCCGCGCTGGAATCATCGCGGTGCGCGAATGGTGAGCACCAGGGAATATGCTTCGGTCAGACCCGGACTTCGAGAATCTTCATCGCATTGGTCTTGCCTGCCACACCCGACAGCTCACCCTTGGTGAGAATGATGCGATCGCCGAGTTCGACCATGCGCTGCTCCAGCATGACCTTGAAAATGTCCAGATACAGCAGTTGTGCCTCGGTATGCGTGATATCGAAGGTCACCGGGTACACGCCTCGATACAGCATCACGCGACGACGAGTCGCCTCATGCCGGGTAAAGGCGTAAATCGGAATATCCGCACGAATACGCGACATCCATAGCGGTGTCGAGCCGGACTCGGTCAACGCCACGATGGCTTTGACCTTCAGATGATTGGCGGTGTACATCACCGCCATCGCAATCGCCTCGTCAGTCTTCTCGAATACCGTGCCTTCCATGCGATGGCGCGTCGGTGAATGCGAGGACTCGTATTTCTCGGCACCGAGAATGACCTGCGACATGGCCTGCACGGCCTTCACCGGATACTTGCCGACCGCACTTTCACCGGAGAGCATCACCGCGTCGGTGCCATCCATCACCGCATTGGCCACGTCGGAGACTTCGGCACGCGTCGGTACCGGATTGTGAATCATCGATTCCATCATCTGCGTGGCCGTGATCACGACGCGATTGAGTTTGCGCGTCGAAGCAATGATGTGTTTCTGCAAACCGGTGAGTTCGGCGTAACCCACTTCGACGCCCAGGTCGCCGCGCGCCACCATAACGGCGTCGCTCGCCCGAATGATGCGATCCAGGTTGACGAGTGCTTCGCTACGCTCGATCTTCGCGACCAGGTGACCGTGCCCGCCTTCCTGGCGCAACAGGTGACGCGCCTCGTCCATGTCGCTGCCATCGCGTGCAAACGATACTGCCATGTAGTCGACGCGCAGCTCCGCAGCCAGCTTGATGTCGACGCGATCCTTGTCGGTCAGCGCACCAGCCGACAGCCCCCCGCCTTGCTTGTTGATGCCCTTGTTGTCCGAGAGTTCGCCGCCGACGACGACCTGGGTATTCACTCGCGGTCCATCCACACTGGTGACTTCCAGCACGATCTGACCGTCGTTCAGCAGCAGGACATCGCCCGAGCGCACATCCTGCGGCAAGCGCTTATAGGCGACACCCACCGACTGTTGCGTGCCGGCGGTCTTGGCCAGGGACACATCCAGAGTAAACGGCGCGCCGTCCTGCAACTGCACCGGTCCATTCGCGAAACGATCGATACGGATCTTCGGCCCCTGCAGATCGCCCAGGATCGCGACCCACTTGCCAACCTGCTCGGACACTTCGCGAACCATGCGTACCCGATTCGCATGAAACTCAGGCTCGCCGTGGGAGAAGTTGATGCGTACGACGTCAGCGCCGGCCTGGATCAGTTCGGCCAGAACCTTGGGGTTGTCGGTCGCGGGACCGAGAGTCGTGAGAATTTTCGTACGACGCAGCATGGCAAGCTCAGGCAGGCAAGTGAGTGCCCGCTAGTGTAGTCGCCTGGCGTGACGCCGCCACTAGCAATTACAGCAGTGATGATCGAAGCGGCGGGCAAGCGAGGCTTGCTGGTCAGAGCCGCGAAGACGCGGCGGTAAGAACCGCGAATGCGGCTGGTAAGCTGGTTAACTGGTCAGAGGCCAATCTCCTGTCTGACCAGCCGCGCAGCAGTTCTTACCAGCTTACCGGTCGCGTCTGCGGTTCTTACCCACTCGTAGCATCAACCCTTGGCTCGCGCTTCCAGCGCCGCAACCGCAGGCAGTTTCTTGCCTTCGAGAAATTCAAGGAACGCACCGCCGCCGGTCGAGATGTACGAGATGTCGTCTTCGACACGATACTTCTCGATCGCGGCCAACGTGTCGCCGCCGCCGGCAATGGAGAACCCGGAACTGCGGGCGATGGCCTGCGCAAGCACGCGTGTGCCTTCACCGAACTGATCGAACTCGAATACGCCCACCGGGCCGTTCCAGACGATCGTGCCTGCGCTCGCGAAGCGCTTCGCGAAACTCTCCGCCGTATCCGGACCGATGTCGAGAATCATCTCATCGGCAGCGACGGCGTTGACCTTCTTCACGTCGGCCTCGGCATTGGCGGAGAACTCCTTCGCGACCACGACATCGACCGGCAAGGGAATCTCCACTTTCATCTCGCGAGCCTTGACCAGCAAGCCCTTGGCGATGTCGATCATGTTCGCTTCCACCAGCGACTTGCCGACGCTGTGCCCTGCCGCTGCCAGGAAGGTATTGGCAATGCCGCCACCGACGATCAGCTGATCCACTTTCGACAGCAGAGTTTCGAGCACGGTCAGCTTGGTGGACACCTTCGAGCCGGCAACGATCGCTATCAGCGGCCGCTTTGGCTTTTCCAACGCGGTTTCCAATGCGATCAGCTCATTCATGAGCAGCGGGCCGGCGCAGGCGACTTTGGCGAAACGCGCAACACCGTGCGTACTGGCCTCGGCACGATGCGCGGTACCGAAGGCATCCATCACGTAGACGTCGCACAGCGCCGCCATTTTCTTCGATAGAGCTTCCTGGTCTTTTTTCTCGCCCTTGTTGAAGCGCACGTTTTCGAGCAGCACGACCTCCCCCGCTTCGCATTCGACACCATCGAGCCAATCCTTTGCGAAGCGGACCTTGTAACCGAGCAATTCCGAAAGACGCTGCGCGACCGGTGCCAATGAGAATTCTTTGTCGTACACGCCCTCTTCGGGACGGCCGAGATGCGACATGAGCAGCACGCGCGCGCCGGCATCCTTGGCGGCCTGGATGGTCGGCAGGGACGCACGGATGCGCGCATCGCTGGTGACGACACCGTTCTGTACCGGCACGTTGAGATCTTCCCGGATCAGCACGCGCTTGCCGCGCAGGTCGAGTTCGGTCATGCGAAGGACGGACATGGAAGGCAGCTCCAAGTGGTCGCAGGGAAACGGGCTACGGGCGACGGGCTACGGGCGACGGTCAGAAAACAGATCCGGGCTCTTACCGTAGCCCGTCGGCCGTGGCCCGTCGCCCGGTTGGGGTTACTTTGAAATGACGCGAGCCATTTCCAGAACCTTGCTCGAATAACCCCATTCGTTGTCGTACCACGACACGATCTTCACGAAGGTGCCGTCGAGCGCGATGCCGGCCTCGGCGTCGAATATGGAGGTCCGTGCGTCGCCGCGGAAATCGGTAGAGACCACTTTCTCTTCCGTGTATCCGAGCACGCCTTTCATCGCACCTTCGGACGCGGCCTTCATGGCGGTGCAGATCTGCTCGTAAGTCGTGTCTTTCTTCAACTCCACCGTCAAGTCCACCACCGAGACATCCGACGTCGGCACGCGGAACGACATGCCGGTCAACTTCTTGTTCAATTCCGGGATCACCACGCCGACGGCTTTCGCCGCGCCGGTCGACGAAGGAATGATGTTCTCCAGAATGCCGCGACCGCCGCGCCAATCTTTGTTCGACGGGCCGTCGACGGTCTTTTGCGTCGCCGTCGTAGCATGCACCGTCGTCATCAGTCCGCGCTTGATGCCGAAGCTGTCGTTCAGGACTTTGGCGATCGGCGCCAGGCAATTCGTCGTGCACGACGCGTTGGAGATGATCGCCTGGCCCGCGTAGGTCTTATCGTTCACGCCAAACACGAACATCGGCGTGTCGTCCTTCGACGGTGCCGACATGATCACCTTCTTGGCACCGGCGCTGATGTGTTTCTGCGCGGTCTCCTTCGTGAGAAACAACCCCGTCGATTCGACGACGATATCGGCGCCCACGTCGCCCCACTTCAATTCAGCCGGATCTTTGACAGCGGTAAGACGGATCTTCTTGCCGTTCACCACCAATGTATGGCCGTCGACGGACACAGTGCCCTTGAATTGACCGTGCACCGAATCGTATTTCAGCATGTAGGCGAGATAGTCCGGCTCGAGCAGATCGTTGATGCCTACGATCTCGATGTCCGGAAAATTCTGCGTGGCCGCGCGAAACACCATGCGCCCGATGCGACCGAACCCGTTGATGCCGACTTTGATGGTCATTCCTCATTACCTCAGATTGGGCTGTGGACTGTAGGCTGTGGGCGGCAAGTCGGAATCCAACCTGCATCCAAGCACCACGGCTTCCACCACAGCGTATTCAGATTCGAAACTTCTTACCCATAGCCTACAGCCTATAGTCTAGTGGTACTAAGTTGAGCGCGCGCCCACCTTCCTCACCTCTCCCTAAGGAGCAGAAAGACTCCGATTCGCCTCAAGTTGGTGCCATTCCTGCCTACGGCCTGTGGTCGAGCAGACGCTGCACGACGCCGACGACATTTTCCACCGTGAAGCCGAAATGCTTGAACAAATCCTTGCCATTACCCGATGCGCCGAAACCGGTCATACCGACGATCGCGCCGCGCGAACCAACATACTTGCACCACAAATCGCCGATGGCCGCCTCGACAGCGATACGCCGCTCGACCGCCACCGGCAATACCTGCTCGCGATACGCGGCGTCCTGTGCATCGAACACATTCGTGCTCGGCATCGAGACGACGCGTACGCGACGACCGGCTTTCGTCAGCGTAGCAGCCGCATCCATCGCCAGCGCCACCTCTGAACCCGTGGCA
>JAIBJL010000561.1 GCA_020029545.1 Gammaproteobacteria bacterium | reverse complement strand
AGAAGTAGGTCGGGCTTCAGCCCGACATCTCATCTCCGTTGCCCCGCCGAGATGCAGTCCAATGGCCATCACTGCGCAGCCGGGGCTGAAGTGGTCGACTCCGCCAGCAGTTCATCCGTGAAGCTGCGAAATTCCCGCACGTAGTCATCGTAGTAGTGGCCTGTTGCGGGTCCGGTAAATCCTGTGTGGATGCGACGGACCTTGCCGTGCCGGTCCACCAAAATGGATGTCGGAAATCCATGAATCCCCGTCAGAGTCGGCAGCGCCTTGCTGGCCTCGTCGGTGTCAGAGATACCGGCGATCAAGGTGGGGAATTCGATGCCCAGATCCTTGCGATAACGCTGCACCGCCTGTGCCGCCTTGTCGAAGTCGCCATGGCGCTCGAACATCAGCGCAATCACCTCGAAGCCGCGCTCGCGATTCTTCTTGTAGAACGGTGCGAGGAAGCGCGCTTCATCATGGCAGTTTGGACACCAGCTGCCTCCCAGCGTCACCAGGACGACCTTGCCGCGAAAGCGTGCATCGCTCAGGGACACCGGCTTGCCGTCGATGTCGCGAAACGTGAAGTCCAGCGTGTCGGCGTCGTTCTTCATGCCGGTCAGCGTGCGCGCATCGATCAGTTCCGCATCGTCGTTGCGTTTGGCCAGCAGCTTCTCGTGTGACTTCAATCCCTGCCAGTACTCGCCCTCCAGTTCGCCCTTCGCGTTGACGCGAGCCTTGTACAGATAAACCAGACCCCCTGCGAAGGTCGACAATGCGAATTCCTCGCCGCGAACCTGTCCTTCCAGGAACCGATGATCGCCGGTCGGCGTCAGCACGGTACCGGTCACCCGATCATGCTGTTGCTCTATCAACGCAATGCCTTGCGAGGTCTTGCCATCGTCGGCGGTGAAGGTGACCTCCCAGCGGCCGGAAACATCGGCGTTGTCGGACGTCGTTTCCTTGAAGAAGCGATACGACTCGCCCAGCCGTGCTTGAAACGGGATGACCTGCTCGACACCACCCGCCTTGATAAGCGTGATCGAACCCTCCAGCGCATCGCGCCTGATCGTGGCCTGCAGCGAATTTTCATAGCCGGGGAAGGTGGCGTGCAGTTTGCCGTTCTTGATCTGTACATCCGGCACGCGGGTTCGTTCGCTGCCGTTCGTCAGATATAGAACGAATCGCCCTGCTTCGCTGGCGATTTCCAGCCCGACAGGCGCTTGCCCGCCGGGCAGATCGATAGCCGCTCGGTAAGTACCGACCGTAGGAGTATCCGCCTTTCGGCTGCACGCACCGAACATGATCAGCACCGCTATCAAACAAGGAATCAACGCAGGACATCGCATCGCGTTATCGCTCTCACATACATGACATTAGGAGAAGATCAGTTTCCGGTGTCCGTGGCGACTGTGCAACTGTTGGCTGAGCGAAAGGAACCGCTGTCATGCGGTGTGCGTTGTCATACCAACCGCTATGGAGCGAGCCACGAAAACATTGGAGACTCTGTCATGAATAGGAATGTATTGGCCATTGCCGGTGCCGGCACCGTGGCACTGATGATCGGCTGTGGCGGCAGCATTTCACCGCTGACGAAGGAACGAGTGGCTCGCAGCGAAAACACTGTGCAACAGGCCACTCAGACCTTAGGCAACAATGAGGCCGGCGCCCTTGATCTGCAGCGCGCCAAGGAAAATTTGTCGCAGGCGAAGCAAGCGATTGGCGCGGAGAACGATAAGCGGGCGAATCGTTTTGCACAGCAGGCACAACTGGATGCCGAACTCGCGCTTGCCAAAGCTGACACCGTGTCAAGCCGCAAAGCAGCAGACGAGGTCCTCGCCAGCATTGAAGTATTGCGCAAGGAAGCCGCACGCGGCACCCCTTGAGCATTGCCGAACATTTATTGCGGGAGAATCACGTCATGAAACGGATACAAAGTTTACTAGTGGGCGCTGCGGTGACCGCGATCCTTGCGGCTTGTGCGTCCACGCCAAAGACCATTGAAGAATTGGAAACTGCTCGCGCAGTGGTGCCGCAAGTAGAGTCTTCTCCGCGTGCAGGTGTGGCAGCCGCGCAAGTGGCGGAGGCTCGCAAGGCATTGGATCGGGCCAATCGCCTGGCTGAGAGTGGCGGCAAACTCGAGGAGATCCAGTTCGAAGCCAGCGTAGCCGCCAAGAACGCGCAGATCGCCAATGAAAAAATCCTCACCGCGCAAGCGAAGGAGGAGATCGACAAAGGTACCGCGCAGCGACAGGCGGTATTGCTGGAAGCTCGGGAGCGCGAGAATCAGCAGCGCCTGCAGCAGGCCCAGCTGAGCGCCGAAGATGCCGAACTGGCGAAGCAGAAGGCAGCGTCGCTGGAAAAGGAGCTGGCGGATCTGAAAGGCAAGCAGACGGATCGCGGACTGGTGATCACCTTAGGGGATGTGCTGTTCGATACCGGCCTGTCGACACTCAAGCCCGGCGCCTATACGACGATCGACAAACTGGCTACCGCGCTCAAGGACTCGCCCGATCGCAAGGTATTGATCGAGGGTCATACCGACAGTGTCGGTTCGGATCAATACAACCAGGAGTTGTCGCAGCGTCGGGCGCAAGCGGTGCAGACAGCGCTGCAGGAACGGGGTGTCAATGCTTCGCAGATCAGTGCCTATGGCAAAGGTGAAACGTTCCCCGTCGCCAGCAACGACAATCCTGCAGGTCGCCAGCAGAATCGCCGGGTCGAACTGGTGTTCGAGAACGCCAAGGGGAAGGACGGCGGTGCCTGAGGGACCGGCGCGTCAAGGCCCTGTTCGATTGCGTCGATTAAAAGAAATAAGCGGAGCGTAGGCTCCGCTTATTTCTTTTCTCAACGAAGACAGTTTTTTAACCAGAGGTTTTCAACCAGATAGAG
>JAIBJL010000230.1 GCA_020029545.1 Gammaproteobacteria bacterium | reverse complement strand
GCATCCACGGTCGCGCCGAGTTGCTCGATGTGGCGCCATTGCTCGTCGGTGTACGGCAGGGTCACGCGTGGCGCTTCCCACATGCGCTCGACCTTCATCGAATGCGTGAACTCGACCTCGCTCTTGTCCACCGCCCCGGTCACCGGTGCTGCCGATGAGGGGTCGGGGGTACAGGCCAGGGGAATATGGCCTTCCCCGGCGAGCAGTCCGGACGTCGGGTCCAGGCCGATCCAACCGGCACCCGGCAGATACACCTCGCACCAGGCATGCAGGTCCGTGAAGTCGGCGGCAGGTCCGCTCGGACCGTCGAGCGACTTGACGTCGGCCACCAATTGGATGAGGTAGCCGGAGGCAAAGCGGGCCGCAAGCCCATGCTGACGCAACAGTTGCACCAGCAACCACGCCGAATCGCGGCACGAACCGGCGCCGCGGATCAACGTTTCATCCGGCGTCTGCACGCCGGGCTCCATGCGGATGAGATAGCGGATGTCCTGCGACAGCTTCTGGTTGATGCCGACCAGAAAGTCGATGGTGCGCATTGGCCCGGCGTCGACCGAGGCCCGATACTCCTGAAACGTTGCCGCCCCCGGACCGGCCGACAGATACGGCGCCAGTTCCCGCAATTCATCGGGCTGATACTTGAACGGGAACTGCTGGGCGTACTCCTCCAGGAAGAAATCGAAGGGGTTCATCACCGCCATTTCGGCGACCAGGTCCACTTCTATGCGAAACTCGCTGGTCTTCTCCGGAAACACCAGCCGTGCGAGATAATTGGATTGGGGGTCCTGTTGCCAGTTGATGAAGTGCTTTTCGGGGAGCACCCGCAACGAATAAGAGAGAATACGTGTCCTGCAGTGCGGCGCCGGACGCAGCCGTACTACCTGGGGACCCAGGCTGACGCGCCGATCGTAGCGATAGTGAGAAACATGATTGAGAGCTACGTGAATGGACAATCGACACCCCGTTGCTTGCGAACAGCCTGTTGCAGTTGGTTCTGATGACAGAGGCAGCACGATCGATGCCACCGATGGCACCACCGATGGTTCTGAATGCAAGACTCACTCCACTGCAGGTCGGTGCGGCAGACTGGCCCGGCATCGCCCGCCGCACCAGCCCGGTGCGAGGCATGCTGCCCGCGCACCAGCGCCGCGCCCGGCAATCATTGCGCAGGCATGCGACATCCGTGCGACCGGGTCGGATTCTGTCTGAATTCGTGGTCGAATGATGCCTTCGCCGGGGATTCCTTTGCTGGTCGTGACCGCGATTGCCGTTCTGGCGATCATTGGCGTGGCCTGGTGGCTGTTCGAGCGGAACCGCGAAACCCCGACCTCGAGTTCGACTGCCGCGCCGCCGGAACGTCGTCGCAGGCCCCGCGCCGTAGGCGAACTACGTGCCAGCGACTCACCCGCGAAGTATTCAACAGACGCGACCGCCGCGGTCGTCGAGCAATGCTACAAACTTGCCTTCAGCGCGAATCGCATCGACTACCAGATCATCGCCGGGCACGCACGCGTCCTCGATGAGGTCAGCAAAGGCGTGGCGTCCACGATTCATCAACGCGACTACTTCCCGCGACGGCCCATGCTGCTGCCGCGACTGCTGCAGGCCATCAACGACACCGAAAGCACGCGACAGGAACTGGTCAACCTGCTGCTGGAAGATCCGACCGTGGCAGGCGCGGTACTGCAACGGGCGAACAGCGCGTTTTACCGAGTCTCCAACGTTCGCATCGAACGGCTGGATCGCGCGGTGATCATGCTCGGGGCTGCCGGGCTGCGCGGCTTGATGGCCACCGCGATCATGCAACCGGTGTTTCGCGTGCCCAAAGGCTCCTTCGAAGCCTTTGGCGAAGTGATCTGGGAATTCGCACGCCGTTCCTCACAGGCCGCCGAAGCCTGCGCCCGTGCCGATCGCACGCTCGACCCCTTTGTCTCACAGTTGCTGGGCCTGCTCGGCGGTCTGTCCTGCATCGTGCTGTTCCGGCTCACCATGGAAAAATATCGCGAACAGCCCAACCTGCTGCCGCGCCCGGAAGTGTTCATCACGGCCATGCAGCGACACCGCACCGAACTCGCTTGCATGATCGCTCGTAGTTGGGAGTTGTCCGAAACCTCGCTGCAGGCAGCCGAGCAGCAATTACAACGGATTGCCCCTGGCGAGATGAGCCCGTCGGGACGCGCCATGTACTACGGCGAACTGTGCGGCGTGCTCGCTCTGCTGCATGCGCGTGGCAGTTACGAGCCGGAAGTCGCATTGCGTCTGCTCGTCGAGCAAGGACTCGACCCGGAATCGGCGCGCAATGCCTGGCAGGCTGCGATTGCCGAATCCGCCAGCTGATTGCTCGGAACCGCGCTACCCACGCCTTCGTTAACCTCGCAGTACTTTACTGCGCGAGGGCATGATGAGCAGACTACGCGAGCAGCTGATGCAACGTCAGCAAGGCAAGGCAGGCTGGATCCTGTTGTGGCTGATCGGCGTGCCGGTGCCGGTGCTGCTGGTGCTGTTCCTGCTGCGAGGATGTACTTGAGAGACGGCTACTGACGACGGGCGACGGACGACGGTCGGAAGAATGAGGTCGAGCGAGGACAACCGGTGGAAGCTCACTTGCTCCGGCAGCCTGTCAAACTGAAGTGATCGTAGGGCCTGGGGCGCGGGGCTTGGGCGAGAAACGGATCGGCGTACAAGCTGGCACATTCGAGTCTCCTACCCAGGCCCCACGCCCCAGGCCCTTGCGCCGAGAAAGCAGTCGGTTTGAGTTGAGTCGCGGGGGGCAAATATTTCTACGTCAGCGCCATTGGCTCATGAATCCTCTCACGTCACCGCGAAGCGAACTGCTCATCAGGCGGTGCGCAACCGCTGAGGCGTTATGCTTGCACGATCGCTCTCCATGCCACTCTCCCTGCCGGAGTCACGCCCATGCTCGTCCGATTCAAATCCACCGCGACTGAAACCATCACCCTGTTCGGCGATGTGGCGACTGAGCTACTCAAGCTGATGGGCGCAAGCGGCAAAGTGCCGGGCGCACTCGACCCAGCGGACGTACCCGACGCATTGCAACGACTCGAAGCCGCAATCGAAAACGTCAAGACCCTGACCCATGAAACGGCTGCCCCTGCTGCCGTCAACGAAGACTCGGCGGCGGATGACGACGAGCAAGAAAACCAACCACCGCCCGTCAGTATCGTTACCCGCGCCATTCCCCTCATCAGCCTGTTGAAGCGCGCCGCCGCAGCGGATGCCGAAGTGATGTGGGAAAAGGGCTAATGAACGTGTCGGATTAAACTCCGACCTACGACTTTCCTCCCCGCCACAGGCATAATTGCGCCCGCTGCCAATTCACAGCGAGGACCAGCCGGCACCGACCGGAGCGGGATGTATGGGACGTATCTTCGAAGTCAGAAAGCACACGATGTTCGCGCGGTGGAACCGCATGGCGAAGCAGTTTGCGCGCATCGGCAAGGACATCACGATTGCAGTGCGTGCCGGCGGCGATGACCCTCACTCCAATCCCGCCCTGCGTCGCGTCATCCAGAATTCGCGCGCGCTCAACATGCCGAAGGACAAGGTCGATGCCGCCATTCGGCGCGCCTCCGGCAAGGAAGCAGCCAACTACACGGAAATTCTCTACGAAGGCTACGCTCCGCACGGCGTTGCCGTGCTGGTCGAAACCGCGACCGACAACCCCACCCGCACCGTAGGCAACGTCCGCCACATCTTCACGAAGTACGGCGGCAATCTCGGCGCGAGCAACAGCGTCAGTTTCCAGTTCACCAAGATGGGCGTGTTCCGCCTCAACCCCGAAGGCATCGACCAGGACGACCTCGAACTCTATCTGATCGACCACGGTCTCGAAGAAATGGGCGAAAGCACCGGCGAAAAAGGCGAACCGCAGATCGTCATTCGCTGCATGTTCGCCGAATTCGGCAATGTGCAGAAGGCGCTCGAGGATCGGAAGATCGCCCCGCTTTCCGCCGAGCACGAATACATCTGCATGACACCGACCGAACTCCCCGAAGAACAGGCCACGGAAGTGCTGGAACTAATCGATAAGCTTGAGCAGGATGACGACGTGCAGAAGGTTTATCACACGCTGGTGTGATCGATTAACCGGATGCGACCGAGCAGCTTGTGACTGACATTGACCGGCAGCCCGGCATCTCCACTTCCGCGCGTCGCAGCTCTGCGGCTGCAGCGTTGGTCGCTGGCGGGATTTTCCTCAGCCGCATCATGGGCCTCATCCGGGAGCGCGTCATCGCGACGTACTTCGGGGCCGGCTTGCACGCCGACGTCTTCGGCGCCGCCCTGCGAATGCCGAATGTTCTGCAGAACCTGCTGGGTGAAGGAACGCTGAGTGCATCGTTCATCCCGGTCTATTCTGAGTTGCTCGGCCAGCAGAGGACGAAGGAAGCGGGCCGCCTCGCGGGAGCCGCGTTCGCCCTTCTGCTCGGGATCGCGGGCGCGATCTCGTTGCTCGGCGTGCTGCTGGCACCGGTACTTGTCTCGATCTTCACTCCCGGGTTCGAAGGCGAACGACGCACGCTCACCATCCAGGTGATTCGCATTCTGTTTCCGATGACCGGCGTGCTGGTACTTTCTGCGTGGGCTCTCGGTATCTTGAACAGTCATCGCAAATTCTTCCTGCCCTACTTCGCGCCGGTGTTGTGGAACGTTGCCATCGTCGCGGCACTCATCTCGTTCAGTGGTCAGCCCGATCTGGACAAGTTGCTGATGGCCGGAGCATGGGGGGCGTTGATCGGCGGTTTTCTGCAGTTCGCGATCCAACTTCCGTGGGTATTGCGGCTGGATCGGGAGATCCGCCTGAACACCGGACGCGGACAACCCGCCTTCGCAGAAGTGCTGAAGAACGCAGGACCCGCGATCATGGGCCGGGGCGTGGTGCAGCTCAGCGCCTACGTCGATATGGTGCTGGCCAGCCTGCTCGCGATCGGCGCAGTTGCCCACCTGAGATACGCGCAGACGCTCTATGTGCTGCCGGTCAGCCTGTTCGGGATGAGCGTTGCGGCTGCCGAACTGCCGGAGCTGGCCCGCGAACGCGAGGGCGCTACCGACGTGCTGAGGGAACGTACGATCGCCGCAGTGCGCCGCGTCGCCTTCTATGTCGTACCGAGCTTCGTGGCATTTGTAGTGCTGGGCAAAGTGATCGTTGCGGGGATGTATCAGGCTGGTGAATTCGCTGACGCCAATGTCACTCTGGTCTGGCTGACGCTTGCCGGCTATAGCGCGGGTCTGCTGGCCTCGACCACGACGCGGATTTATCAGTCCGCATTCTTCGCGTTGCGCGACACGAGAACGCCTGCGCGCGTCGCGGGCTTGCGTGTGCTGATCGCCGCGGTGGCCGGCGCAGCAATGATGTTGCAGTTCGAAGCGGTGAGCCTGGGTCGCTTCACGATTCCGTCAGGACTGTTCGCTGGGATACGGGTGGGTGGTCTGCCTCTCGGCCCGGTGGGTCTCGCTCTGGGAGCATCAGTGGGTGCGTGGCTCGAATGGGCGTTGCTGCGCAGGAGGCTGGCACGCCACTTGGGCAGGATCGATGCAGGTGCCGGACCCTATGCAAGAATGTTCGCTGCAGCGCTCACGGCCGCTGCAATCGGACACGGTGTCGGTATCGGCGCGCGCGGGCTTCATCCTGCTGCAACGGCACTGCTGGTCGGCGCTGCATTCGGCATTGTGTACTTCATCGCTGCGTGGGCGTTCGGACTTGCGGAGGCACGAGTGGTCGTCGATTCGCTCTTGCGCCGCGTGCGCCGATGACACGGGCCGTGGGGTCACGGTGGAGGTCGATGCCGATACACATACCCGTACCGACGTGGACAACGTTCGAGACCTTGCGGCAATAGCACCGGCGCAACAGGTGCAATTATCGTCAAGGTGGCACACGCCATTCCGGAGTGGCTACTTCCATGTCGACACTGTAAGGCAAGGGCGCTGACCGTTGGCGCATCATGGAGGCCGGTGCCCCTCAGCCTTGCAGAGACTGTCGATGCCGTCATCCTCTACCAGCAGTGTATTCGCCGAACTGAGATTCTGGCTGCTGGTTGGCTTTTCCGTGGTACTGCCCTTCGGTATCTACGGCGTGATGCTGGTCAAGCGTGCGATCTCGCGCGCGACGGTTTTGATTTTCGGCTTCGGGCTGGTCGCAATCTCGGGCGTCGACGTCTATCTGTTGCAGAGTCTGACTACGCTCGCGAAGCATTCTGCATCGCTCGCAGACGACCGGATATTTCTCTCCGAGGTGTCGCTAGCGCTGTACCTGCTGCCGGTCATGTTCGGCGGCATCGGCGTCAACATGGTGTCGGCTGTCCTGCTGCGCCATCTGGCCCAGGCGGAGAAGCAGTTCGAGAAGGAACATCCGGATCACTGAGCAATCACTGACATGACTCGCGACATTCCCGCAGTTCCGTCAGGCAAAGCTGATCGGCATCGCGCGCCTTGTCATCGCAGTCCTGCCGCCGCGATGCGATATTACCCGTGATGCTCAGGCATGCATCGTAACGCGTGCGCATGCGGTCGAAGCAGGCACTCGAATTGCGTGCGTACTGACAGCGGTCGCGACCGAAGAAAGCACACTCAGTCGATGGGCGATTGCCGGATGGGCTGATCCGGGGCCCACTCGCATTGAACGCCACGGCGCGCATGCAATCCTGCTTGCCGCGGCGACCGATGCTCTTGCATTCGCCCTGATCGCGTTCGCACTGCGCGACGCAGCGCGCCACCGGCGATTGATCCACCATGGCAACGCGTGTCGGTGCTTCGCTGGTGTCGGGCTCGGCAGTCGCTGTCAACGTCGCGGACTTTGGTTGCGTCCTCGCGACCGGCCTCTCGGCGGCCGACTGAGTCGATATCGCCTCGTTCCTCTCCACCGGTGCCGCCGCCAGATTGGCACTGGCCGTATCGGCGGGCGGCTGCGCCGGCGGACCGCCTGCGGGCGACTGTGCCGCCGACCCGGCAGGGCTGCCGGATGCTTGCCCCACACCGCTGGCAGCCACCGGGGCCTTGGCGACTCCCGACGATGCCTGCGTGGGAAACACGTTCTTGAAGCCACCGAAATAGACGGCGCCGGCACCGCCGGCGACCAGCAACGCACCCACCAGCACCACGACAACGGCAGTCTTCGGCGCCTTGCTGGACGGCGCGGTCAGTTCTGCCAGCATGAGGTCGAGCGAGGACCAGCGCTCGTCCGGTTTCGCGGACATGGCTTTCATCAGCGCGAGGCTGAAGCGCTTCGGCAAGCCCGGCCGGATCATCACGTTGGGATTCACGCTGCCCATCGGCACCGAACCGGCCAACAGTTCGTACAGCACGACACCCAGCGAATACTGATCGGCGCGCCAGTCAGTTTCTTTCGCGGTCAACCGCTGTTCGGGTGCCATGTAGTACGCCGTGCCCAGCGTCATACCTGTCTGCGTGAGCTGCGAACTGGTGTACGCACGCGCAATGCCGAAGTCCATCAGCTTCACGGTGCCATCTTCCGCAATCCAGATGTTCTCGGGCTTCACGTCGCGATGCACGATGTAGCGATGCGCATAGCGCAGGGCATCGATCAATTGACGGGCGATGTCGGTCACTTCGGCGACCGAGAACTGCCGGCTGCTGTCGTGATAGGCGGCGATGCGTTGGCGCAGCGTGTGGCCGCGCAGTCGTTCCATGGAAAAGTAATAGTGATTGCCGCTGACACCCACATCATGCACGCGCACGATGTTCGGATGCGACAGGCTGCACGACATTTTCGCTTCGGCGAGAAAGCGCTCCTTCGCCTCGGCGCTGAAGATCAGATCCTCACGCAGCACTTTGATCGCGACATCTTCTTCCTTGAGGTGATCGCGCGCGG
>JAIBJL010000229.1 GCA_020029545.1 Gammaproteobacteria bacterium | reverse complement strand
CGCAGCGGGCCGCTCACCGGTGGGCACCGGTTGTTCGCCGGTGTTTGCTGGAGGCGAGCCGGGTCCCGGTCGTAGTGTTCGATCTCCAGGCCAGAAGATCCCGGCCGACTGGTCGTATGTCATGAGAAACATCACCCCGACACCCGCTCGATCCCACCTGGTGCGTGGTCTCGTCCTGATGCTGCTCGGCGGCTATCTGTTGCTGTCCAATCTTGGCTATGGCCTGCCGTTCTCGCTGCGGCATTTCCTGCCGGTGCCGTTCCTCGCGGTCGGCATGTGGGGGCTGGCATTTCCCAACCGTCATGTGGGTCGCGATACCGGTGCCTGGGCGCTGATGCTCGGGCTGTACTTTGCTTGCAGTGTCTATCATCTGTTCGGCCTGAGCTGGGGCAGTGCCTGGCCGATTCTTCTGGTCGGTCTGGGTATGGCGATGGTGCTGGGTCGCGATGACGGCTTGCGTTGCCGGCGTCGCGACAGCGATGCCGACCGCGACCGGGTGATTCATGGCGCTTGAGGAGCGCAGGCCGTCACGTTTTTTTTCGGTCCGATTACTCATCGGCCTGTGGATCATTGCCAACGGATTGATCCTGCTGGCAGGCAATCTCGGCTGGATCGACGCCCGTCCGATATTGAGGCACCTGTGGCCGCTGATTCTCGTCTTTCTCGGTATCGGCATGCTGTCGCAAACAGACAAACGCCATGGTCGACAGACCGGCTGGGTGCTCATCATCGTCGGCCTGTGGGTGTTCGCAGAGAAGCTGGATTGGTTCGACATCAATTTTTGGAAACTGCTGTTCCCGGCGTTGCTGTTGTTCGTTGGCGGCATGCTGGTCAAGCGTGCCTTCGAGGCTCCCAACGCATCGCTGCATGCCAAGGGCCGTGGCGACGATCATGCGGAGTTCGTGCGCTCGTTTGCGGTCCTGTCGGGTACCGAACTGCGACCGGTATCGCGGCCGTTTCGTGGCGCGGATCTCAGCGCCGTCATGGCCGGTATCAAACTCGACCTGACCGACGCACGCATGGAAGGCGAGATGGCGACGATCGAAGTCTTCGCGTTCTGGGGCGGCATGGAAATCCATGTGCCGCCGGACTGGACCGTCACCAGCAAGGTCGGCACATTCATGGGCGGCTTCATCGACAAGCGCCGACCGACCGTGGTGTTGCCGACGAAGACGCTCATCATCGATGGCGTGGTCGTCATGAGCGGCATCGAGATCAAGAACTAACGAGGTCGGGTTGAAACCCGACCTACAGACCCATGCATCCCATTCTCAAACGTCGCAGTCGCCTGATGCTCTATTTAAGCGTCTGGATTGCGTTCGGCATGTTGCTTGGCATGGTGCTGATGCTCGGCGGACAGGCGCCGGCGGGCTGGTCGTTCAAGTTTGCGGTGCCGTTGGCAATCGCGTTGGGACTGCAGTCGCTGTCGTACTGGTACCTGGTTCAGGCGATGCCGCCGGGAGACACGCCCGTCGTGCGCATGTCGCTCACCTGGCTGGCTGCAGGACTGATTTCGCTGCTCGTCTGGTTGACGATGGCTTACGGCTGGTCACTCTATCTATTGCCCGTCGGCGAGGAGTATCCGGCATCGGCCCTTGGCGTCATCCCGCTGCTGATATTCGCCGGCGCGATCGGCATTCTGCTCGCCGTGCTGGGCCATTATCTGGCCGGTGCCTTTCAGCGCTCCCGCACGGCCGAGCGCAAGGCGCTCGAACTGCAGGTGCTGGCGCGCGAGGCCGAACTCAAATCGTTGCGCGCGCAGCTCGATCCGCACTTCCTGTTCAACAGCTTGAATTCGGTGGCAGCGTTGATCGGCAACGACACCAAGGCGGCGCGCGAAATGTGTTTTCTGATGGCGCAGTTTTTTCGCAAGAGCCTGACATTGGCGCGCGAACAGTCGATTCCGCTGGCGGAGGAGATATCACTGGTGGAAACGTTTCTGGCGATCGAGCGGGTGCGATTCGGCGCCCGATTACGGACCCGTTTCGATGTGAGCAAAGAGGCGATGAATGTGCGCGTGCCACCGCTGGTGTTGCAGCCGCTGGTGGAGAACGCCGTCCATCACGGTGTTGCCCATTTGCTGGAAGGCGGCGAAGTAAAAGTTCACGCGCGCCGCCGCGAGGGGCTGGTGGAACTGGTGGTCGAGAATCCCTGTGATCCGGAACGGCCGCCTTCGCGAGGTACGGGCATGGGGCTGGCGAGTGTGCGTGCGCGGATCGAGGCGTTGAGCGGGCATCGCGCCAGTGTGGATGTGGATGCCAGCGAAACGAATTTTCGTGTATCGATTCTCATGCCTGCGAATGAGGATGTGGAGTGAACATGGTACGTGCGCTGGTAGTCGACGATGAAATGCTGGCTCGCCAGATCCTGATCGAGCACCTGGCCGCCGTGCCGGACCTCGAAGTGATCGGGCAGGCCGCGAATGGCTTCGAAGCCGTGAAGCTGGCGGAGGAGCACAGTCCCGATCTGATTTTTCTCGATATCCAGATGCCGAAACTATCGGGATTCGAAGTGCTCGAATTACTGGGCGAGCGAGCGCCTGCCGTCATCTTCACCACGGCGTACGATGAATTCGCACTGCGGGCCTTCGAAGTGCACGCCGTCGATTATCTGCTGAAGCCGGTGGAACCCTCACGCCTGGCGGATGCGGTCGAGCGCGCCAGGCAACGACTCGCCAAGCGCACTCCGGCACCTTCGGCCGAGCAGCTATCCGTATCTGCGCGACCGCCGGGCAAGACGCTGGAAAGAATTCTGATCCGCCATGAAGGGCGCGTGCATGTGTTGCCGCTGGAGCGCATCGACTACATCGAAGCGCAGGACGACTATCTGTCGTTCGCGTGCAACGGCAAGCACTTGCGCAAGCAACAGACGATGAGCGACCTGGAAAGCCAGCTCGATCCGACGCGTTTCATTCGCATTCATCGTTCCTTTATCTTGAATATCGAACGCCTGGCCCGCATCGATCTGTATGGCAAGGACAGCTGGCTTGCGATTCTGTCCGATGGCAGCAAGCTGCCGATGTCGCGCACCGGGCACGCGAAGTTGAAGGAGTTGATCGGGTAAGTGAAAGACGGAGGAGCACATCATGACTGACAATCAGGCACGGTCGGAAGAATTTCAGTTCAGCGGCGACAGCCTGCTCGCCAAGATCAAGGAGATCATCCGCGCAGGCAATGTGCGGCGCGTCATCATCAAGAACGAGGACGGTCGCGTGCTGGTCGATATTCCGCTGACCATCGGTGTGGTCGGCACCTTGCTGGCGCCACAACTCGCTGCCATCGGTGCCATTGCCGCGCTGGTGTTGAAAGGCTCGATCGTGATCGAGAAAGTGATCGAGATGCCAACGAAGGTGTGAGCGGAGAAGGGCTACAGGCGACGGGCTACCGGCAACGGTCAGATGGAGCGACAGATTCTGGCCGATTTCCCGTGGCCAGTAGCCCGTAGCCCTCAGAATCATCGTTACCAACCACCGTCGCCCTCCCAAACTCCCCATGCCTTTGCCGATTCTTCGCAGATGGATCGCAGGCGCCGTGACGTCCCTGGTGAGTTGGATCATGCTGGCATGGCCGTTGTCGTCGCCAGCGATGGTGCGGGGCGATGTGACCCGCTATGCGGCGGCGGCGGCAGCGCAGTTGCCGGAACCGGCGCAGGCAGCGCTGCGATCCATCAAGGATGAGTCCCGGCAAGTGCTTGCATTGCGGGGATATCTGCGTGCCGAGCAATCGCTGATCGCGCGCTGGAGCTGGACGGCGCAGCAGATCGATCAGTACGAACAATCGCCGCAGTATCAGTCGCTGCTACAAGCGATTGAGGCCGTCAATGTGCGGTTTCGGTCGCGCAATCCCGGCTATTCCCTGTTTGCCAATACGCAAGTGCGAAGCCTGGAGCTGCAGTTGCAGCGCTGGAATGAGAACCGGACGGTGAGCGTGGCCGCAAGACATCTGTTTGCGTCGGTACGCGACGAACTCGCGCAAGGCTATCCGTCCTCGCCCGATGCCGTAACGACGCAACGCTTCATCACGTTCCTGCAACACACCGTTCTTGAAGTGCCGGTTGCGCTCGCGGCACCCGGACTATCGTTGCACGGACAGGCGCGCGCCATCGATTTCCAGGTACAGCGCGGCGGCACGATGGTGGCGGGACCGGCAGTCGGCAGTGCTGCAACGGTCTGGCGCAAGCAGGGGTGGGCAAAGCAGCTGGCGCAGGCAGTGGACTCCGAACCCGCGGTATTTTCCGGGCCGCTGAAGCTGCCCGACGAACCGTGGCATTATGAATACCTTCGTTGATGCTCAGCGTTGGAGTGCTTCATGACTATTCGATCCTGGTCGTTCGATCGCCGCGTGTTGCAGTTCGCGGTGCCGGCTGTGCCCAGTCTGATGGTGGGCCTGATCGTGGGCCTGGTCGTGGGCTTGGCAGGCTGCGCTACAGCGACCTCGAAAGTGCGCGTCGACAAGGCGGATGTGAATCTCAACCAGTGTCAGACATTCGACTGGCTCGACACGTCGAGCTCACCCGCATCGTTCACCGATCAACGTGTCAGGTCCGCCACGCTCGCGGCATTGCGTGACAAGGGCTATACGCAGGCCGCCGATAAGCCGGATTGCAAGATCACCTATTCGCTGTCGAGCAGCACGCGTCCCCAGCAGAAGCCAGGTGTCGGTGTGGGCGTGGGTGGCGGTTCAGGCGGCCTCGGTGGGGGCATCGGTATCACGCTCCCCATCGGCAAGAAGAACGCAGGCGCCGGAACATTCACGCTCGATATTGTCGACACGGCGCGCAACGCGCAGATCTGGAGCGGATCGGTCGATGCGTCATTCGAGGGCACCGAACCGTCCGAAGCGGAATCCGCGGCGATCGTGAAAAAGATTCTGGCGGAGTTTCCGGATCACGCAGCCGCTAGTTGATCAGCTCTGGGTAAGAGCGGCGCGGCGATACTCCCTCCGTGACCACGGGTCGACAAAACAACTACTTGCGGGTGGAAATTTTCCGTTTTCAACGGACTGCACGCGGATGTAGCGTTCAGCCCGGTATAGGGTGCGGTTGCTTTTGCTGCCGCGTGCGTCTAACGATCTAAAGGCCAATGGCGTTGACTTAGAAATGCTTGCTCCGCGACTCGACTCAAACCGACTGCCTTGGCGCAAGGGCCTGGGCCATGGGGCCTGGGTAGGAGACTCGAATGTGCCAGCGTGTACCGCGATCCGTTTCCTGCCCAGGCCCCACGCCCCAGGCCCTATTTGGTAGCGGCAATTGTGGCGCTCGCTGCTAAGTAAGCACTCATTCATCTAAAGGCCACTGTGGATCACCATTGAGCGAGTCGCTGTCATCGGATCAGGCGCTGGTTAAAGCCATGCTCGCGGGAAGCGAGGAGGCGTTCCGTGTCTTTTTTGAGACCTACTTTCCGCGCGTCTACCGGTTTGCATTGCCTCGCCTGGGCGGGGATACCGATCTTGCCAGAGACGTAGTGCAGGCCAGCCTGACCAAGGCGATGCGAGCGCTAGTGAAGTTCCGTGGCGACTCTGCGCTGTTCAGCTGGTTGTGCCAGATCTGTCGGCACGAGATCGTCGATCAGCTGCGTGCAGCAAAGCGATTTTCCGATCGCGTCGTGCTGATCGACGACTCGCCGGAAATGCAGGCGGTGCTGGACGCGGTCGCAGCACCCGCAGAGATGGAACCGGCCAGCTGCTATAGCCAGGAAGAAACGCGCCGTCTGGTGCGGTCGGTGCTCGATCGGCTGCCGGCTCGTTACGGCGACGTGCTGGAATGGAAGTACGTCGAAGGTCGATCGGTGGAAGAAATTGGCAGCTTGCTGGGGGTCGGTCATACCGCAGCGCAGTCGTTGCTGGCACGTGCACGGATCTCTTTTCGCGAGGCGTTGGAAACCGTCTTCGGTGCGACGGCAAATGATGTGCTGGACGGCATGCGACAGAGCCATTAGCAATCGATGACAGTCATGAACCAGCCACACGATCAGTCCGAACTCGACGATGCCAGCATCGAAGCGTTGCTGCGGCAGGTCGGTGGACGCGAGGAACCCGATGCAGGCGTCATGCGCGAGGTGCGCAACGCCGTGCATGCGGAGTGGCAGGCAGCCGTGCGCGCGCGTGCGCGGCAGCGACAGACGATTGGCTTTGCAATCGCAGCCGGTGTGGCCTGTGCGGCAGCAGTCGCCGTCTTCACGTTACGCTCGGTAGCGCCGGAGGTCGTCCCGGTCGCAACGATCGCCCGCATCGACGGCCATCTGCAAGTGGTCGGTGATCATGCCTATGCAGGCAGAGCCGGTGAGCATGTATCGAGCGGATCGACATTGCGCACCGATGCAGCGACGCGCGCCGCGCTGGAGTTCGGGCGCGGGGTTTCGGTACGCGTCGATGCGAATTCGACGGTGCGGCTGGCAGCGGCGGACCGGCTGGTGCTCGAACAGGGGGCCTTGTATGTCGATGCCCGCACGGTTCACAACGGCGGCCACGACGATACATTGAAGATCGAGACCACCGCCGGTGCCGTCCGCCATCTCGGTACTCAATATCAAGTGCGAACCCTCGACGCAGATATTGTCGTGTCGGTGCGCGAGGGACGTGTCGAAGTCACCGGCGATCACGGCACGAACATCGGCGATGCCGGCGAGCGACTGCGAGTATCCGCTGACGGTAACGTGCAGCGCTCGCATGTTTCCGCGCAGGATGACAGCTGGAATTGGGCGGAGGCTGCCACGCCGGGCTTCGAGATCGCCGATCAGCCGCTGGCGGCGTTTCTCGCCTGGGTGGCCCGAGAAACCGGCCGCAAGCTGAGCTACGACGATCCCCGGGCCGAAGCGCTGGCACAGCGCGTTCGGTTGCGCGGCTCCATCGCGGGACTGAGTGCGGATGCCGCATTGGCTGCGGTACTGCCGACCACTAACCTGCACCTGCGCCAGGCGAACGATGATTCGATCCGGATCGGCATGAACGCCGATTGAATCGACAATCGCCACTCACCCACTGGCGCGTTGCTGATGCCCGCTCTGGCAGTTGCCCAGGGGGCGCAGGAATTCGGTAGCGCTTTCCGTACTTCCCTCTGTTCGCTCCTCGCCCGGCAGCGGCGGCACGCTCAGTGTTTCCCGCAGCACATGCCAGCGCCGGCTACGCGCGGATGGCCTTATACGCTGATGGCCTTATACTTCGTTGCTCGCGAGCGCAGTCTGCGGTGGGCACGTATCGGTCTTGCAGCGGGTTGGCCCTCGGAATGACATTGGCTACTGCACAACAATCACGCGGAGCGCATTGCCTTTCTCATGACGCCTGGAGCGCCTGCATCACCTGGATCGTTTCACTCACCGTGTATGTGTCGATGTGCCGCAGGCGCATCGGGACCACGGCTACGTATTGAAGTTTGTCTGATTGCCACGTGACGAGCGCGGACGGTAGGTTCCAGGGCCGGCGCGCGGGTCGCTACTCGCGTGGCGGGTTGTTGTCAGCCTTATTGACGGTGTGTTGCGTGGTTCATGCTGCGCAGTACGCAGGTCGCAGCGTTGCCGACCTCCTTGCCGGACTGCAGGCGCAAGGCATCAGTTTCATTTACAGCACCGAGACCGTGCCCGCCGACCTGCGAGTACTGCGGGAACCGCAGGCGCAGCAGGGTGTGGCACTGGCGCGCGAAGTACTGGCACAGCATGGGCTGACGCTGGTCGCGGTGACGCCGTCGATGTACTCGGTGGTTCGCGACGCATCGACTCCGTCCGCCACAGCAGCGGCGGCGAAAACACCGCTCGTCGAGGAAATCGTCGTACAAACCAGTCGCTATACGTTGCTGGCTGATGATGTCGACTCGCACGCATTTCTGACGCAAGAACAGGTCAAGAGCATGCCTCGACTCGCC
>JAIBJL010000560.1 GCA_020029545.1 Gammaproteobacteria bacterium | reverse complement strand
CAGTCGATACACCGACCCGAGGTTGGTATTGATGATGTCGTCCCATTCCTCGGCTTTCATGCGCAGCAACAGGTTGTCGCGCGTGATGCCTGCGTTGTTGACCAGAATGCCCGGTGTGCCTTCGTTCGATTCAATGTTCTTCAGTGCGGCATCGACCGACTCGGGACTCGCGACGTTGAGCACGACGCCGCGCCCCTTCAGGCCCGCCTGCCGCAACCATTCGGTAATTCCAGCCGCGCCGGCCTCGGTGGTTGCCGTACCGATCACGGTTGCGCCGCGCTGCGCCAGCAGCAATGCAACGGCGCGCCCGATGCCGCGCGATGCGCCGGTCACCAATGCGATCTCGTTCTGCAATCCTTGCTCGCTCATCACAGGCTCGTTGGTCGGCGGGCGATCACTCATCAGTTCGATCCACCAAAGTTCGGGCCACTCGAGTTCGCTCCACCGGTGGCCTGCAGTGCCTGCAGCAGCGACCCGCTGTCCTCGATGCTCAGCATGGCAATGTCACGATTTTTCTCGATGCGACGATTCAATCCGGTGAGCACGCGACCCGGACCGCATTCCACGATTACGCGCGCGCCCTGCGCCACGATGGCCTGAATCGTTGCGCTCCAACGCACCGGTTTGACCAGTTGTTCGACCAGCGCGCGACGGATGCTGCTCGCATCGCCGTGCTTGCGAACGTCGACTGTATAGATGTCCTTCACCTGCGGCGCCGACAACTCGGTTTTCGCCAGACGCTGTGCCAGCTGCTCGGCGGCGGGGCGCATCAACGCACTGTGCGCGGGCACGCTGACCGCTAGCTTCATCGCGCGCTTGGCGCCACGGGCCGTCGCTAGCTCGATTGCACGATCCACTGCTGCAGCGGTACCGGCAATGACGACCTGCCCGGGAGAATTGAAATTGGCTGCCTGAACGACTTCGCCCTGTGCCGCTTCGGTGCAGGCCGCTTCCACTGCGTCATCTTCGAGCCCAAGTAGCGCCGCCATGGCGCCCTGCCCGACCGGGACGGCAGACTGCATGGCCTGGCCGCGAAACTGCACCAAAGCGATCGCGGTGCGAAAGTCCAGTACCCCGGCACACACCAGGGCGGAGTATTCCCCCAGGCTGTGGCCCGCCATCGCGGCAGGCAGGCCGCCGCCGTGCTTCTGCCAGACACGCCAGGTGGCAACGCCTGCTGCCAACATGGCGGGCTGGGTGCGCTCGGTGGAACCCAGCAGTTCTGCCGGGCCGTTCTGGCACAGCTGCCACAAGTCGTAGCCCAGTGCCTCGGATGCTTCGGCAAAGGTCTGCTCCACGAGGGGCTCTGCGGCGGCAAGCGCCGACAGCATACCCACCGATTGCGAACCTTGGCCGGGGAAAACGAAAGCAAATGACATCAAGTCGATCCGTAAAGCACAGGGGGCCCTGATCCGCTACATCGCGACGCTTGCCCACCCTGGCTGGGGAGGACCGCGCAGGCCGTTGAATCAAAAGGCGCGCGATTATAGCGATCAGCCGCGCGAGGGCCAGTATCTTTGTATCAGCCAGATCAGCGCCGCACCGGCCAGCCCGCCGCAGGCACCAAACAGATGCGCATCGACGATCACCGGCATGTCGCCAGAAAACGGCAGCGCGCCGCGGTGCTGCTCCCAAATCAGCTTGAATATCAGCAGGAGCGCCACCGACAGCGTCAGGACACGGTTTTCATAGTGCCACCACGCCATCAGGCCCGCGGCAATCGCGCCATGCAGCACGCCGGAAAGACCCACGTACCATTCCAGTTGTGGCTCATAAAATACAAAACCGATGTCGATTGCCGCGATACTGGCGAGAAGAATGCCCAACCACTGCCAGGGCGAGTAATCACGACCGAACAACAGTGCGACCAGGCCCATTCCCGCAACGTTCAACGTGAGGTGCCAGGCGTTACCGTGCACCAGATGGCCTGTCAGCAATCTCCAGATCTGGCCGTCCAGGATCGCATTGCGCTCATACCTGAGTACAAGCCGTGCGGCGCTTCCGGAAAACGCCGATAGAACCACTGCCGACATCAACACTCCAATCAGCCAGGCATGGCCGCGAGTGAGAGTGTGCGCGGGTTCACGCGTGCCGCGGTTCTGTGAAGGAGCGTCACGCATGGTCTGGAAAGGCTCTGCTACGGTCGCTTCCCCGCCGCTCGTTGTATTGCGATCGCGTCATGTGCGGGAACCCTTGGCGCTGCGGCTGAAGTCAGCAGTTACTTTGTTATGATCCGGCGCGCCGAGCGGGCCAAGCGTAGGAATTTGCGGTCTGTCGGGGCCAACGCCGACAGAATACTTAAATCACCAATGACCGTCATTTACGTTTCTCAAGGACACTTGCTGATGAACATTGCCCCTGCAACCGTCGATTCCACCGTACAGCGCCCGGTCGGTGCATGCGCTAACGCCAGAGCCGCGCCGCCGCGCCGGCGTCTCCTGCAAGCCGGCTTCACGCTGATCGAAATCATGGTGGTAGTCGTCATCATCGGCATCATCGCAGCCATGGTCGCGCCCTCTGTCATTCGCCGCATCGACGATGCCCAGATCGCCAAGGCTAAACAGGATCTACGTGCCTACGGGACGGCGCTCGATCTGTTCCGCCTCGACAACTATAAGTACCCGACCACCGACCAGGGACTGAATGCCCTGGTGCAACAGCCGGGCGATTCGACGATTCGCAACTGGAAACCGGGTGGCTATATCGGCGGCCTGCGCAAAGATCCCTGGAACAATGACTACCACTATGTCTATCCGGGGACCAAGGGCGGGGAATACGATCTCTTCACGCTCGGCGCAGACAATCAGGAAGGGGGCGAAGGCATCAATGCCGACATCGGCAACTGGAACGTCGACTGATCAGTCAGGTTTCCGCAA
>JAIBJL010000228.1 GCA_020029545.1 Gammaproteobacteria bacterium | reverse complement strand
CTGCTGATGTCAGCCACGATGATTCGTGAACGAGTGGCGTCAATGTGATGCGATGAGCCAGTTCGTGACTAGTGCACGCGCAACGCACCCCTATGCCGGGATTCCGGGGTGCCGCACAGATTCTCATCGCTTTCCGAGGGGCCCGAAATCGGGCGGCGGTGTGCGATGATGCGTTGCCGCTTCATACGCGGTGCCGACTTTGATCAGCGTGGGCTCTGCTCCCTGTCCGGCAAAAAAAGTGATGGAGATCGGCATGGGGTGCGGCAGCGTTGACTGCGGGGTTCCCGGCGGCAGGACGGAAATGTAATTCGTCTTGTCGGCATTCAATGCGTACTTCGGCTCGTAGATCACCTCGGTCATGCCGGCGGGGACCGCAATGCGCGGAATCTGGAAAAAAGGCGAGATATCGTCGAGGCTGGCTTCGCCGACGTTCGGGCCCTGGATCTTCGGCGTAGGCACTGTGTTTTCCGGGTGCACGAACACGTCGATGCCGTTCTCGTACATCATCCGGGCCAGCGCCATTCTGGCGATGTAGCTGCGGGCGAGACGATCGCTCCTGCCGTCTTTGAGGTGGCCGTCGAAATTCTTCCAGTTCTCGGCACCGACCACGGAAGCATCCTGGCGAAATTTCGCGTTCGCAATCCAGTCCGCCCAGTTCCTGATCCTCGCATCGCCGCGCTCGATCAGGTAGCGGTCTATGTCGAAGGCGACGTCATTGCAATTGGCGTTGTGGCAGGGTGTGCCGCCAAACTCGGCGAAGTTCAGGATCGTGACAGCGGAGGTGAGCGGTGCCTGGCGCTTGCTCAACTTCAACAGGTAGTCGTATGAAGTGACGTCGTAACCGGGTATCGCGAACCAGAGTTCTCCCTTTGCGTTCTTGCGCGTGAAAATCTCCGGCATGAGTCGCGGCAGAATTTCCGACAGCGCATCGTTGAATGAGTAGCGCACATTGGGCACCTGCGGATCGTCCGGATAATTCGGATCGAGAGTTTCCACCAGATCCGCACCGAGCTGGTCGCGCAGCACGAGCTTGATCTCCTTATCGATTTGATCGGAAATCGCTGCATGGTTCAGCGTGGGTTTGACCATATGCTCGCGCAGGATAGCGACGCGCAGACCTTGCAGCGGTTTCGCATTCTGCTTGAGCGTTGCATCGCTCAACGCAAAACTGGCGTAGGGCTGTTCGGGAATCAGCGCCTTGGGCAGCGCTGTGAACGGGTCGCGCGTATCGTAGTAACCGTTGACCGGATCCTTGATGGCATCGAGGACACGGGCCGCATCGCCGAGCGTGCGCGCGTGAATGCCGGCGCGATCGTTGAACCATTGATTGCCGATGCCGCCACTGTCCGGTGTCAGGCCCTTGGTCGTGAGAATGAGTGCAATCCCATTGCGGGATGCGGGCCCCTGGCACGATGCCCCCGATTGTTCGCAGATGCCGATGGTTGCCAGGTTCGCGGCGATCGCAGCTCCGGAGCCGCCGCTGGAGCCACGCACGACACGCTCGGTGTCGTACGGATTGCAGGGCTGACCGCTCCACGAGCTGATCTGCTGGCCGCCCTGGACCCAGTTCTTCTGCGCTTTTGCGGCGCCGCCCGGATTGCCCGGGCCGGCATTGAATTCATGCGCCACGGATTTGGCATAGATGATCGCGCCTTTGGCGCGCAGCTGGGCGACGATGGTCGAGTCGAACGGCGGCACGTCCATCGCAAAGTTGACGTCGTTGTTCGACGTCGTGCGCATGTCTTTGGTGTCGTACGGATCTTTGAACGCAGCGACAACGCAGTACATCGGCAGCCTCTTGAGATCGGGATGGCTGCCGTATTGCGCATCGAGTTCGGCGGCGCGTTCGAGCGCGTCGGGTTGCCGACGGAAGGCTTCGCATGCGGCCGGCGCACCGGCCGGCAGCGGGCCGGTCGAAGGATGCGCATCGAACTTGCCCTTACAGGTGACGGAACGCTCGCCACGCAGGTTCAAAGTCTCCAGCGCGTTGACCTGTCCCGCATCGGGAAGCCCCACTCGCATCCCCATTTGCGTGCTGACACTGGGATCGGAAACGGTCTTTTCCATTCGACCGTACTCCAGCGGCAGGCCACGGTACTGATCCAGATCGGGAAAGAGGGTCGATGCTTTTACTGTCCTGGTCGGAAACGTCAGCGCCTTGCCGGCGCGCACGTAACCCTTCACGGAGGCGACCTTGGCACCGTCCTGCGTAACCAACGCGGTACAGACGCCGTTGTAGGCTTTGGCACGATCGATATAGGCCTGTACCACCTGCTGGCACGTCGTCTCGCCGGACTGGATGGCCGCATGAATGCTCGTGACGGTGGCTTCCTCGACCTGGAAATTACCCGCGGTGGCGGTGACGGCTATAAATCCCAGCCCTGCCATCGCGCCTGCGAGCGTCAGCGACAAGTTACACGTATTCACGATCGTGTCGTTCCCCAGGGCGAAGCCGGTCCGGATGCTGTCGCATGAGGAGACGTGCTACGCCTCGATGTCCCTACCGAAGAAAGACGTACTGGGCTCAGGGCCCGCGGTCGGCGTGAACGCGAAGCCGCGGTGCGGTTGAGCGGTGGATGCCTGGTCGCAACCAACTCATGCCACACGCCACGAATCTGCTCGTCATCGCTGCGTGAGGACGATGTCGACTGGGACCCGCGCCGAGGGCCCGATCGGATCATTGCTACTGATTTGCCGATGAGGCCTATGATTAGGCGGTAGCTGTCACGAGACGGCCCCCATCATGCGAGCCAACAACGTCCATCGAGCACCATGCGCGAGGCCGCTCTTCGTGTAGCCGCAGCACACCGACGCGAAACTGTCACAATTTCGTGGCTCACTTGCGTGTCAATCCTGCCGCAAGGTTTTTATAGCCGATGCTGATTTGAACGGCGTTGCAGTCATTACCGGTACCACGCATGGCATTGGCCGAGTGACCAGCCGCGAACTTGCGAAGGCCGGCTACATCGTTGTCATGCTGTGTCGTGATCTTCATGCGGCACTCGTTGTACGCGATGAGATGGGTGCAGCAGTGCCCGGCGCGGATATTCGTGTGATCCGTTGCGATCTGGCTTCTTTCGCCTCCGTGCGTGAATGCGCCCATGCAGTGCGGAAGGAAATCGATGGGATCACAGTCCTCATCAATAACGCGGGTAGGGTGAGTACGCGGCATCGGATGTCCGAGGACGGATTCGAGCTCACCTTCGCCACGAATCATCTCGGGCCCTTCCTGTTGACGAACCTGCTGCTCGATCGCATGAACGCCTCCGGTCGCATCATCAACGTCGCCTCGCACGCACACTATCGCGGTCGACTGGCGTTGGAGCGGGTGACGGACGCGCAGGCACCCTACAGTGGCGTCGCCGCTTATGCGCAGTCGAAGCTGGCGAATGTTCTGCACACCTTTGCGTTGGCGCGTCGGCTATCCGGTACGGCAATCACCGCGAATTGTCTGCATCCGGGTGTGGTTGCGACGAACCTCCTGCCGCGCTGGCTGCGCATGCTGAAGCCGTTGACCACTCGTGTCATCGACGCCGAACGCGGTGCACGCACCACACTGCACCTCGCGCTGTCGGACGAAGTTGCCGCGCTCAACGGCTGCTACCTCGATGAACACCAAAGCGCGCAACCGGCCTCGCCGCAGGCGAACGATGTGCAGTTGCAGGAGTCGCTGTGGAAGGCGAGCGAGCGATGGGTTTGCGCAAATCATCAACAAGATCATCCAAGGTGAGGTTCGACATGCCACCACAAGCTCGATCGCGCATGGCGGAAATTCTGCTGTTCGCGAGTAACTTCGTCCGCCATCCGCACATGCTGGGCTCGATCATTCCGAGCTCGCGGTTTCTGGTGAATCAGGTGCTCGCACCGATCGATTGGGAGCAAGCGAGAGTCATCGTCGAGTACGGGCCCGGCGTCGGCACGCTCACCGGCGAAATTCTGCGACGCATGCGCCGTGACGCTCATCTGGTCGTGATCGAGACCAATCGCGACTTCGTGCGGTTTCTGCGCACGTCGCTGCAGGATCCCCGCCTGCACGTCGAACACAATTCCGCGGCGCAAGTGCAGGCGGTACTGCATCGCCTCGGACTGCCTTCCGCCAGCTACATCATTTCCGGAATCCCGCTCGGCAGCATGCCGGAGCCGGTGCAGGCCGATATCGCGGAAAAAAGCCGCGACGCGCTCGAGCACGAAGGACAATTCCTCGTCTATCAGTTCACGAGCCGCGTGCTTCCGGTGTTACAGCGCAGCTTTCGCTATGTTCGCCGCAGCTTCGAGCGGCGCAATCTTCCGCCAGCGAAGGTGTTTGTCTGTGCGACGCAAGTGCCCGGAGGCTGGGATGCGTCCTGAGACGCTCGATAGCACAGCGGCGACTATCACGAGTCGTGTTACCTTTCTAGCCCGCTGATCTATCCCAGAAAGATTCCCATACCCCCGCTGCAGCGGACTGCATTCATGAGTGCGCCAGCCACCTACCCAACACCACGCCGCCCACTGATCCACCGCTGGTTCCGCGCAGGGATGGTCGTGGTGATCGTCATCGTTGCGGTCATGGCTGCCGCGGTGGTCCGACTCAAGGCGCAGGAAAGCGAACTGGTGTTTCGCACCGAGGCCAGTCACAACCGCGCGCTGTCGGCCTCGCCGCTACTCTCGACACTACGGGTGAATATTCCCACGGCAGATGGCAATACGCTGGCAGGCATACTGCTGCGGGCCACGCCGGAGCGGGATACCGGGTTCTGGATATTGCACTTGCATGGCAACGCCGACTCGGCGTTTTCCGAGGTGCAGCGCAAGCACATTGAAGTGCTGAGCGAATTGGGATTTTCGGTACTGGCCTTCGACTATCGCGGCTTCGGCCTGAGTCCGGGCAATGCGTCCGAAGCAAATATCTACCAGGATGCTGAGGCGGCTTACCAGTATCTGGTGCGCAGCGGCGCGCTGCCGAAACACATCATCTTGTGGGGACATTCCTTGGGTGGCGGTCCGGCGACTTATCTGGCCGCACACAACCAAGCAGCGGCGCTGGTGCTGTTTGGCGCGTTCACCTCCGTTCCAGAGGCCGCGCGGGATACCTATCCTTACCTGCCCGTAAAGTGGGTCGCCGGTATTCAATTCAATTCACTCGCGCGCATGCCCGATATCCGCATCCCCGTGCTGGTCGCACACAGCGTAACTGACAAGACTATTCTCTATCGTCATGCCCAAGAACTATTTGCCGCGGCCAATCAACCCAAAGAACTCTTGCCCTTGCAAGCAGCACCCGATGGTTTCGGCGGACATGTGCACGCTTTGTACGATCGACCCGACTTGATTGCCGACCGGCTGTCGAAGTTGCTAGGTAGTGAGATGCGGCGATTTTGAGTCGGAGTCGACAGGGTGGATGCGGATTCCGAGGCGGAGTGCCGGGGGCTCGGGGGGGCTGCGCTGAATAGCGCCCCTGAAACGCCTTTGCGCCGAATCCGTCCCTCGAGGTAGGGCCCCCTCTGCTACTCACGTCTGTCCCCGGTAGCGTCCATCCATCGGGGATGCGGCGGCGTCCGCCTTGTCCTTCAGCGCAGACCAAGCAACACACCCACGGAGTACCTATGTCGGTGCAAGCAATGATTCGATCCTTGCTGCTGTCGGTGACCTTGCTCAGTGCGAGCGTGTTGCATGCAGCGGAGCCTTTCCAGTTGGAGGAGGCGAGCATCGACAGCATTCAAGGTGCGATTCGCTCCGGCGCCACGACCTGTAAGCAAGTGGTGGAGGGCTACATCGCGCGTGCCCGTGCTTACAACGGCACGTGCGCGAAGCTGGTTACTGCGGACGGTGCCACGGTGAAAGGCGTGCCAGGTGCCATTCGCGCGGGCGTGCCACTCAAATTCCCGACGGACACGCTGGCGATCAACAAACTGGTCCCCGATTTCGATAAGTACCAGGGGCTGCCGCCCGACTACGGTCGCATGGAGCCCACCATGTCTGATCCGACCGTGCAGCAGCAGTACGGCATGGTCGTGGGCACTCCCAACGCCGGCCAGATCAATGCACTCGAGTCGATCAACATTCGCGGCGAACGTTCCGTGACGTGCAAGGGGAAGTTCGATGCACCGCCGGGCACGCCGCTGCCCAAGGACGCGCCGCCGGAATGCGAGAAGTTCCGGCAACAGCCGGACGCCTTGGAGTATGCGGCGGCGTTGGACAAGAAGTACGGCCGTAACTTCAATACCAAGGAGATGCCGCTGTATTGCACGCCAATGTCATTCAAGGCCGTTTACGATACTGCAGACATCCGCTCCACCGGTGGCGGCGATGTGAAGTATGCGACGGATTTCCCGCGCAAGGATGCAACGCTCGTGCATCGGCTGCGCGCGGCCGGTGCCATCATTTACGCGCACGCGCACAACTCTGAATACAACGGCGGCAGCGGTGATCCGGAAGGCGCTGCCAAAGTCGAGCATCCGTATATCGGTGCCGGCGGTTCGCGCGAATCGTGGGGTGGCATGACCTGCAATCCGTACGATACGGAACGCGTGACCGCAGGCTCGAGCGGCGGGTCGGGTGCGTCCGTGGCGGCCAATCTGGTCGTGTGTTCCATTTGCGAAACCACAGGCGGCTCATGTCGTGGTCCGGCGAACTATCACAGCACCGCGCTGGTGGTGCCGACCAAGGGGATGATTTCCTTCGAAGGCACGATCGGTGCCAATCCTTATCAGGATCGTCCCGGCATCACTTGCCGTACCGTCAAGGATGCGGTCACCGTGCTGGATGCGTTCCGCGATAAGAAGACCGGCAGCTACTTCGATGCAGGCGACATCTACACCGCGCTGCCGCGTGTGATCGAATCGAAGACGCCGTATGTCAACGCGCTCTCCAGCGCGCAGCAATCCAAGCCCCTCGCCGGCATGCGTATCGGCATCGTTCGCGAGTTGTTCGTGAAGGACAATCCCGCCAAGGCTGCGGTGAGCGATGGCGTCAATAAGGAGCTCAAAGTGCTGAAGGAGTTGGGCGCCGAGCTGGTCGAGTCCGTCGATGCACGGTATCCCGATGACGCCGGCATTCCCAACATGGAGTTCACTTTCAACGAGGCGATTGCCGAGGTGGTGCCGTTCCACATGCCGGAGATTTTCTCGTGGAAGAAAGATGGCAAGCCGGAATTCGCCGTGCCGGGTTGGGATGTGGCCAGTCGCAAATATCTGGTGGCGCTCTCTGCCCACAAGGCCCCGTTGCCGGCTGGCATGAACTTCAACCGCGTTTTCGGCGAGCCACCTGAAGACCCGGCCGCGGTCTCCGGCTATACATTCGCGTACGACTTCGCGAGATATCTCACCTTGCGCGGCGACAGCAAGGTGTACGACTGGCAAACGCTGAACGCCAATGCCAAGTACTACAACGATGCGCGGCGCGTGGCGATGAAGAATTGGGAAAACAAGGAAATGGACATTCGCACCGACGACGTCACATACACCATGAAGCGTCGCGATACCTTGCGCATGGTCATGACGAAGGTGCTGCGCCAGAACAAGATCGACGTGTTTGTGAACCCCGTGAACCCGACGCTTCCAGATAAGATCGGTGGTGCCAGCATGGGTGAAAGCGGCAGCCGCTTCGGCTACGGCTATGGCGCGCGGCTCGGTCTCCCCGAAGTGTTCGTACCGGCCGGCTTTGCCAACACGGTCATCGATGCCAAGTTCGTGCTCAGCAAGGATGGCAAAGAGTACAAAGGCGAATGGAACACCGCACCCACTCAGCTCGGTGGCGTGGGACTGCCCTACAACATCGCCTTCTGGGCCGAGCCTGGCCAGGAATCCGCGTTGATCAAAGTAGGCTCCGCCTACGAGTCCGCCACCAAACACCGCAAGGCGCCGCCGGGCTTCGGACCGGTGAAG
>JAIBJL010000559.1 GCA_020029545.1 Gammaproteobacteria bacterium | reverse complement strand
GTGGGCTTCGCCGGCGTGATGGGAGGCCTGGCGTCGTCGATCACCGATTCGACGACCGACGTGCTGCTTGAGGCCGCCTTCTTCACGCCCGACGCGGTGGCCGGGCGCGGCCGCCGCTATGGTCTGGTGACCGATGCTTCGCAGCGCTTCGAACGCGGCGTCGATCCGACACTGCAGGAACGCGCCATCGAACGGGCAACGCGCTTGTTGATCGATTGCGCCGGCGGTAAGGCGGGCCCGACGACAGTCACAGGCAGCACGCCAGCTGCAGCGAAGCCGGTCGCACTGCGGCAGCGCCGTGTCGAACACGTGTTGGGCGTAGCGATCGATGCCGGGCAGATCGAAACGTTGCTGTCGCGCCTGGACATGCGAGTCACGCGTTGCGGCAGTATGAGTGCCGTCGAATGGCAGGTCACGCCGCCCTCGTGGCGCTTCGATATTCATATCGAAGAAGATCTGATCGAAGAAGTCGCGCGCCTGTTCGGCTTTGACAACATTCCCGAACAACATGCGAGAGCGGAAGAGCACATGGCGCCGTGCACGGAAACCCGTGTACGCAACGAGCGTGCTGCGGACCTGCTCGTGGATCGCGGTTATCACGAAGCCATCACCTATAGCTTTACCGATGCAGCGCTGCAATCGACTCTGTTTCCGGCGACTGCCCTGGCATTGAAGAACCCGATCTCCGCTGAACTCGGCGTGATGCGGTTGTCGCTGTGGCCCGGGCTGATCCAGGCAGTGCGCGAGAATCAGCGTCGTCAGCAGCAGCGAGTGCGACTGTTCGAGATAGGCCGCCGCTTTGCGGGGCCAACCGGCGTCGAAGACGAACTCATCGCCGGTGTGGCGTCAGGCCCGGTATGGCCGCAACAGTGGGAGGGCGAGGCACGCGAGACCGATTTCTTTGATGTCAAAGCGGACGTCCAAGCCTTGCTGCGACTCAGTGGCGGCATCGACGAGATTCGCTTTGTCGCTGAGGCGCATCCTGCGTTACATCCGGGACAGTCAGCCAGAATTTATCGTGGCGAGCGACCGATCGGCTGGCTGGGAACGATTCACCCGAGTCACCAGAAGACGCTGGATTTGACATATCGGGTAGTGGTCTTCGAGATCGAGACTGCTGCCGGTCTCGCCGCCGCCGTGCCGGCTTACAGCGAAGTTTCCAAATATCCTGCCATTCGTCGTGATATCGCAGTGATCGTTGATGAATCCGTCAGTGTGGCAGCCCTGCAGTCTGCTGCCAGAGACAGTGCCGGCAACCTGTTGCAAGAAATCGCCGTACTGTCTGTATATCGCGGCAAGCAGTTCGATAAAGGCAAGAAAAGCATAGCCTTAGGGTTGCATTTACAGGATACTTCCCGAACTCTGACGGACTCAGAAGCGGACCTGACCATAGCAACAGTGGTGGAGCATCTGGCGCGCCAGTTCGACGCTACTATCCGGGATAAATGACATGGCGCTGACCAAAGCGGAAATCGCTGAAGCACTGTTCGATCAGCTTGGCCTCAACAAGCGTGAGGCGCGCGAGCTGGTCGATCTGTTTTTCGAGGAATTGCGTGCGTCGCTGTCCACGGGCGAGCAGGTCAAGCTGTCTGGCTTCGGTAATTTCGATTTGCGCGACAAGAACCAACGTCCCGGTCGCAATCCGAAAACCGGCGAAGAAATTCCCATCAGTGCGCGTCGCGTCGTTACGTTCCGTCCGGGACAGAAGTTGAAGGCTCGAGTCGAGGCATATGCTGGAAGCAGGCAATAACAGCGAACTCCCGGCGATCCCCGGCAAACGCTACTTCACCATCGGTGAGGTCAGCGAGCTGTGTGGCGTGAAGCCGCATGTTCTGCGTTACTGGGAGCAGGAGTTTCCGCAGCTCAAGCCGGTCAAGCGTCGCGGCAATCGTCGCTATTACCAGCGACAGGATGTACTGGTCATTCGCCAGATCCGCAGCCTGCTGTATGAAGAGGGCTTCACCATCGGCGGTGCGCGCAATCGTCTGCAGGGCGAAGAAGCCCGTGACGATGTCTCTCAGTCGCAGCAGATCGTGCGGCAGTTGCGTCAGGAACTGGAAGAAGTCCTGCGGATTCTGCGTCGCTGAATCGACATTCCAGCCATACGTTGATGGGCAGGGCGATGCGGCATCGAAGGGAAGGTCGCGTGAACCGGCAGCTTTCGTGATGATGCGCAGGGGCCGATACCAGTATTCCTGCTAGCCCTTGGCGCCGCGGTCTCGTATGATCCGCTCCCTTCTGCGAGACTTGAGTTTCCCCGGTCGGGACGTGGCGCAGCCTGGTAGCGCACTTGCATGGGGTGCAAGGGGTCGGAGGTTCGAATCCTCTCGTCCCGACCAATTTAAACCCCCGTAAATCATAGGCTCTGAGCACTCTCCGGCGTCTTCCTTCCAAGCTTCGAAAACTGGTCAATTTCCCTGGCCAGCTACGCTTCCCAGACCAGAGCCAGCATTCCCCCTGTCTACTGCAATAGACTCCATGTCTACTATGGTATGCACTCCCCGCATGTTCATCGCCGCTGTCCTCGGCGACATTGCCAAGGCGCGCGGCATTCTGAAATTTGCAGAGGACACCGGCATGACGCGCGGTGGCCTGTACCGCGCGCTGAGCCCGGGTGGAAATCCTTCCTTCGAAACAATCCTGAAAGTGACGAAGGCGCTCGGCTTGAAGGTGACGATCAGCAAGGCAGCGTGAGCTGCATCGAGTCGTTCCGGGAACTGAGAAGCTGGGCGGGAATCGTGCCGGGCAGTGGAGTATCCGCGTCAACGATCAGTGGCGGATCTGCTTCGAATGGAATACAAGGGCACGCGGACAATGTGGAGATTTGTGACCTCGATGCGGTCTCATGGCGCGTCCACCTCGATCAGGTGCTCGCGCAGAA
>JAIBJL010000027.1 GCA_020029545.1 Gammaproteobacteria bacterium | reverse complement strand
CGCGCCCCAGGCCCCCCAAGGCCTTATGGGTAGCGGCAATTGTGGCGCTCGCTGCTAAGCAAGCACCATTCAAGTCCGAACGGAATCCAGCTGGAAACAGCCAGTTAGCTGATCGAGCGGACCTGATCAGCGCGCTAACTTCATCCCGTTTGCCCGTTAACAAAGCAACCGCGTGGGGCAGCCGCGTGGGTGATCCGACTAGCCCAACACGAGCGGGCGCAAGCGGTGACCAGATACCCTAGGTGCTGGCCGGCAATCTTCCCGCTCAGCGTTTTCCGACGCGTTCCCAAGCGGACGCCTTGCGAAATGCGCCGCTATTGTACGGGTCGAAACCCTTGGCCTTCGGTACTGACCTGTTGTGCGGTGCCTTGCCGCCCGGAGTCGTTATCGATGCAGCCGGTCGCGATGGGGCCGTGCCCGTGTTCGCGGCAGGATGCGGGGGAAACTCCGAAGGCTCGCTGTCATCGCGCTGCCTGCCGAAGAGTTTTGCCAACCACATAGATGTCACGCCTTCCCGAGAAAAGTAAAACGAATCAACGATCTTTCTTGTTGTGGGGCGAGCTTAACGTGCTGTGCAGTGCCGCACATGCGGCGATGTCAGGAACGAGACTTCGATCACGGTTTTTAAGGATCGGTAACCGCAGTCGTGCGCGGTGGACCGGCGGATCGCAGCAGCAGGGGGCTGTCAGCTGCCGACGCGGGGCTCCACCCGGCGAGCTTCCCTTGCCGACGGCGGACTGCGCGGGTGGCTATCGCTGTCGCCGTCATCGTCGGGTGCCGCATTCGCGGAGCCGCTGCGCGGTACGCCTATGTAGATGAGACGTATCAACGACAATAGTAACCACGGCGCCAGCACCAGCAGCCAGGTGCGGCCGGTCAGCGATGCCAGGTCGGCAAAGTAAGCACCATAGAAGTCGCTCAAGCCGGCCCGTTCGCCATACGGCCCCAAAGCAGCAGCACCCACCCAGTAAATCAGTGCGGGCACCACGAACAGTCCGACAGCCAGCGATACGCTGGCGAATATGCATTCGAATCGCAGGCGTGCGCCGGGCTCTGGCGGTTCTTGAGGGTCGGTCGTTGGGTGCTTGGGCATGGTGCAGCTATCGCAATCCGGGGGCGGCATCTTGGCGTCCGCGGACCCGCCTCGCAACTGTTCCTCTCACAGACGACCCGGCCGCGAATCGCTATCATCATGGGCCATCGTTCTCTTGCACAACTCACAGTCGAGTCTTCGCATGTCTGCAACCGCCGCCCGATCCATTCGCATTGCCGTGATCGGCGTCGGCTATCTCGGACGGTTTCATGCGCAGAAGTACGCGCAATTGGCGGATGTCGAACTGGTTGCTGTCGTCGATGCCGACCAGGCGACCGCAGCTCGTGTCGGGGCCGAACTGAATATCGAGGCTGCGACGGACTATGCAGATGTGCTCAAACGGGTCGATGCGGTCAGCATCGCCGTGCCCACTCCGCTGCATCACCAGATCGGATGTGCGGCGCTGCGGGGCGGCGTGCATGTGCTGATGGAAAAGCCGATCGCCACGACCGTCGAGCAGGCGCGTGAACTTGTGGCGCTCGCCGCGGAACACCACTGCGTGTTGCAAGTGGGCCATCTCGAGCGCTTCAATCCGGCCATCCTTGCGGCTGTCGACCGACTGGGAACACCGCGCTTCGTCGAATCGCATCGGTTGGCACCGTTCAAACAACGTGGCACCGATGTCAGCGTCGTACTCGATCTGATGATTCACGACATCGACCTGATTCAGGAACTGGTCGGCAAGCCGATCGCCAGCATCGATGCGGTCGGCGCGACGATTTTTTCAGGCGAGATCGACATCGTGAATGCACGACTGCACTTCGAAGGCGGCTGCGTGGCCAACACGACAGCCAGTCGTATCAGCCTGAAGCAGGAGCGCAAGATCCGCATTTTTCAGGACGACGCTTATCTGTCGATCGACATGCAGCAGAAAGTGCTGACTGTGATCCGCAAGAAAGATTCGGCGCCGGTGGAGTCGCCGGCGCAGGTGGCGATCGAAGAAGAATCGTTCGAGCAGGGCGATGCGTTGCTGGCGGAGATTCAGGCGTTCGTTGCTGCGATCCGCAATGGCTCACCCCCGCTGGTGAGCGGCGAGGATGGCCTGCGCGCCTTGGAAACCGCGATGAAAATCACGGCGCTGGTGAATCAGGCGGGGCGCTGATTGCCGATCGCGTCAGCGATGACTGCTCCAAGGCTCGCACGTGCTGACCTGCGATCCGCGCTGCGATCGACTGCAGCAGCTCCAGGCTGACTTTGCCCCGTCGCTGCGCCAGTTCGCGCGCGACATCGTCAAGAGATGCCTTGCCCTGCGTCACCTTGCGAATTTCATCGTCGACACTGCGCATGACCATCACCGCGCGCGCCGTGACCGCACCCGATGAATTCTCGACGAACAGATCGGGCGCACGCGTTGCCCAGGCGGCCAGCTTCTGCATGGCTTCGTCGTGGCGCGTCTTGCTGATCCCCCCGGAGCGGCGCAGTACTTCGATGGAATAGAACTCGGCAAAACCTTCGACGATCCAGTCGCTGCGGTCGTCGCCGTGGATGCCCATTGCCACGTGCACCAGCTCATGCAGCAACGTGCTGGTGCGATTTTCGCTGATCAGCGGCAAATGCGAGTGGACGAAGAGCGATCCGGGCGCAGACAGTCCGCCGCGCCACATGGGATCGCCGGCCGAGACGATCAGGAGTCGCGGCGGCAGCGAACGGAAAATGCCGGCGAGATGCGGCAGATTCCAGTTGAGAAAAGCGAGCGCATCCTGACGCCTTGCGCTCTCGCCCTCGGGCGATGCAACGATGGTATGAATGTCGCCGATGGTTTCGCTGCGTGTTCCCAGCTTGCCGGCAATCATCCAGCCTTGCGGCCGGTCGAAGCGCCGGTTCGGGTCGTCGATCGTGCGCGGCGCACCGGCAGTGCGTTCATACGATGTCAGTGCGGACCATCCGGCAGGCAGGACGAAATCCAGAGTGGCGCGCGATTGCAGATTGCGCGGTGCAGTGGCGCGGGCGCTCGGTACCAGTCGCTCGCCGCGAAAGATGGCCCAGTCCTGTGTCAGATACGAATCATAGTGATCACGACCGCGTTCGTGATTGACGACGACGTCGTATTCGAGCCGGGCAAATTTGCCCTGCGGTCGCCAGCTCACCGTGCTGCCGACGATGTCGAGTGGGTCGCGTGACTTGAATGCGCGGTGCCGTTGCGGATCGATGCTCAGTACGATGCGACTGGGCAGGCGTTCGCCTTTCAGATGCATTTCCATGTGAATGACACCGGACTGCGGCTGGATCTGTGCCTTGTAGCGCAGATCGTAGAAGCGCGCCTTGCTGGCCGCGGCAGCGAACTGCGGCATAAGCGCGATCGCCAGTATCGCAATCAGGTTCGGCAGTCGGACAGATAGCGGCATGGCTTGCTGCATCAGATGTGGCTCAGGCGAGCGCAGTCTAGCAGCCTGTCGGATTGAAGGTTATTTTGGCAGTGGGCAGTGAAAGGTGAATAGTGAATAATAAGAACGAGGATTCGTAGTGTCGCAGTTTGTTACGTTCTTAACTGCTTACCATTGACCATTCACCACTCACTATTCACTTCCATAACGCCCATGTCTCATGATGCCCGGTCCGCTGAACGTCCCGCTCCCGACTCGGTTCTGACCGACATTGCCGACTATGCACTGACGCATGTGATCGGTAGCGAGGCGGCGTACGAAACGGCGTACTACTGCCTCATGGACTCGCTGGCGTGCGCCTTCCAGGCGCTGAAATTTCCCGCTTGTACCCGGCTGCTGGGACCCGTCGTGCCGGGCGCCACCATGCCCGGTGGCGCACGTGTGCCGGGCACGTCCTACGAACTCGATCCCGTGATGGCGGCGTTCAATATCGGCGCCATGATCCGCTGGCTCGATTTCAACGACACCTGGCTCGCGGCCGAGTGGGGACATCCTTCGGACAATCTGGGCGCGATTCTCGCGCTCGCCGATTACCTGTCGCGGCGTAATGCGGCGCAGGGCGGGAAGCCGCTGGTGGTGCGCGATGTCCTCACGGCGATGATCAAGGCGCACGAAATCCAGGGCGTGACCGCGCTGGAAAACAGCTTCAATCGCGTCGGCCTGGATCACGTGCTGCTGGTGCGGGTGGCTTCCACCGCGGTGGCAACGACGATGCTCGGCGGCACGCGCGATCAGGTCATCAACGCATTATCGAACGCCTGGATCGATGGCGGGGCGCTACGTACTTATCGTCATGCGCCGAACACGGGTTCGCGCAAGAGCTGGGCTGCTGGCGATGCCACCAGCCGCGCAGTTCGGCATGCCCTCATCGCACTGACGGGCGAGATGGGTTATCCCTCGGCGCTATCGGCAAAGACCTGGGGTTTCCAGGATGTGCTCTTCAACGGCAAGCCGCTCGTGTACTCACGGCCCTTCGACAGCTACGTCATGGAGAACGTGCTGTTCAAGATTTCCTTTCCGGCCGAATTCCATGCACAGACCGCCGTGGAAGCTGCCATGACATTGCACCCGCTGGTCAAGGATCGGCTGGACAGCGTCACCCAGATCGTGATCGAGACGCAGGCTTCTGGCGTTCGCATCATCGACAAAACCGGCCCGCTCGCCAACCCGGCCGATCGCGATCATTGTCTCCAGTACGCGGTTGCCGTGCCGTTGACATTCGGTCGTCTCACGGCCACCGACTACGAGGACGCGGTGGCCGGCGACCCGCGCATCGATCGATTGCGGGCGAAAATGGTAGTGCGAGAAAACCCCGGCTTTACCGAAGACTATCTGGCGCCTGATAAGCGCTACATTGGCAACGCGGTGCAGGTATTCTTCAGCGACGGGACAACGACACCGCGTGTGGCGGTCGAGGTACCGATTGGTCATCGCAAGCGTCGCGCGGAAGGTGTGCCGCTCCTGGTGCAGAAGTTCGAGGCCGCAGTGGCCGCGCACTTCACGCCGAAGCAGACCGAATCCATCAAGAAGCTGTTTGCCGATCGCACACGACTTGAGAAAATGCCGGTCAATGAATTTGTCGCCGGTCTCGTAAGGAACTGAGTATTTTCAGCAACGGATTTGGCCAAGTGGGGAGCGGGATCGTATGTCGATGACTTTCAGGGCGCTGTGTGTGGGTGACCGTGCCGATGGCTACGGATCGCTGACCAAGCTGCTGGAGGGCTCGGACATCATCATCGACGACGTGGTGTCCTACGAGCAGGTGCTGGCCAGTGTGGCAACGCGTGCACCCGATGTGATCGTTTTTCTGATCGAGGGCGAACTGGCGGCACTAGGCGCCACCTGTCGCTCGCTGAAGGTGAATCCGGCGACCTTGCTGTTGCCGTTGATCGCACTGGCGAAGTCCACCAGGCAGCGGCTTGCCGCATTCGATGCGGGCATCGATGATTTCCTGACGTTCCAGGTGCGACGCGAAGAATTTCTGATCCGCATGCATTCGGTCATGCGGGCAAGCGCCATGCGCCGTCAGCTGGCGGCAGAGCAGGTGGCGCAGGAAGTGCGTCGGCACGAACAGATCCGTGCCGCATTCCGTCGCTACATTTCGCCCAAGCTCGCCGATCGCATTCTCGACAACCCGGAAATGCGCGATTCGCTGTTCAGCGGTTCCAATGTGCGTGCGAATGCGGCGGTGATGTTTGCCGATATGCGCGGCTTCACCGGGATCTCGGAAAAGCTGAGGCCAGCCGAAGTAGTGGAACTGCTCAACGAGTTCTTCGCGCTGCTGACCGAGATTACGTTTCAGTACGACGGCACCGTGTTCAACATGGCGGGTGACAGCCTGATGGTGGGTTTTGGGGTGCCGGTGGAGCAGGAAGATGGGCCACTGCGTTCCATCCTCGCCGCAACGCAGATGCTGGACAAGTTTGCCGGCATGGCCGACAACTGGAAGCTGCGGCACGATATCGAGACCGGTCTCGGTATCGGCATCAATGTCGGCGAAGTGATTGCCGGCAACATCGGCTCGCCGGCCTACATGAACTACACCATCATCGGCGATACCGTGAATGTCGCATCGCGACTGGGTCAGCGGGCGAGGGCCGGTGAAATGTTGTTCTCCGACGCCGTCAAGCGCTCGCTGGACGACACGGGTTTCGATTTCGCTGCACTGGCGCTGCCGCCGCTGGTACTGCGCGGCCGGACCAGTCCTATCGATATCTTTTGCGTGCCGACCGGGCAGCGCATCGATTTTCGCCCGCATCATTGAGCGCGCAGCTGCACGGCGGTGCAGTCACACCATCGCGCAACCGGAATGCGCCCCTATTGACTATTGATGAGAGTGTCGATGAATCGATCGAGCCTGCCACAGGGCATGGTGCTGGCAGTGCTCGCGGTGCTCGCCGGCTGCAGCTCGCCACCGCCGCGACCGCAACCCGCACCGGACACGGTGAAAGCGATGGTGCGTTATGAGCAGGCATCCTGGCATCAGGTCACCGGCTGGTCGGCCGATCGCCTGCACGAAGCCTGGCCCGCGTTCCTGCAGAGCTGCCGGGCTCGCGGCGCACAGCCGCCCTGGCAAGCCGTTTGTGCGGCGGCAGAGGCTCGCACTGCTGCCGATGCCACCGGTGTTCGCACGTTCTTCGAACAACAGTTCACCCCGTTCCGACTGGTGCAATCGCAGGGCGCCGGGATGGACAACGACAGCGGGCTGATCACCGCGTTCTACGAGCCATTGCTGCGCGGCTCGCGCAAGCGCACGCCGAAATATGGTGTGCCGCTCTATGAGCCGCCGGCCGACATGCTCACGATCGAACTCGGTGAGCTGTATCCGGAACTGAAAGGCAAACGGGTGCGCGGGCGGTTGCAGGGGCGCAAGGTGGTGCCGTACTTCGATCGTGCCGGACTGGAGGGCAACCCCAGTCTGCAGGGCAGGGAAATCGTCTGGGTCGAAGATGCGGTCGCGGCGTTTTTCCTGGAAGTGCAGGGCTCGGGTCGCATCCAGTTCGCTGACGGGCAGACCATCCGCCTGGCGTATGCCGATCAGAACGGCCATCCGTATCGGTCCATCGGGCGCTACCTGGTCGACAAGGGCGAAATGACGCTCGACCAGGCGTCCGCGCAGTCCATCCGACAATGGATCAACCAGCATCCGCAGCGCCTGCGCGAGGTGCTCAACGCCAATCCCAGTGTGGTGTTCTTTCGCGAAGAACGTATCGACGATCCGAAGCTGGGCCCGCTGGGCGCGCTGGGGGTGCCGCTGACGCCGGGGCGCTCGATCGCCGTCGATCAGCAATTTGTGCCACTAGGTGCGCCCGTGTTCCTGGCGACCACCCAACCGAATTCAACCCAGCCGCTGCAGAGGCTGGTGATGGCGCAAGACACCGGCGGTGCGATCCGCGGGATTGTCCGCGCGGACCTGTTCTGGGGTTTTGGCGATGCCGCGGGCGAGTCGGCGGGGCGCATGCGTCAGCAGGGCAAGCTGTGGCTGTTGTGGCCGAAAGGTGCACCGGTGCCGCAACCGGCGTATTGACCTGTCAAGCCCGGTCATTGGGGGAAGCTGGAGCGCGGATCGGGTTCGTCTTTGCCTGCGCCGCGCGCGTGTTAGCATCGAACCTTAAGCCATTCGCAACGACGATCACGCCTCTATGGAGCCAGCCCGGACCAATACCGACTTTGCTTTGCTGAGGTCATTCTCACCGCTCGACGGGATGAAGCCGGAATCCGTCGTGGCGCTGACCCGCAAGTCCAGCCGCCGCGTGGCGCCGAAGGGTCGTATCCTGTTTCGCGAGGGCGACGAAGAAAAGCAGACTTTCTACCTGATCAGCGGCACGGTGGATCTGCTGCAGGAAGGCGAGGTCATCACGACCGTCCAGGGGGGGAGCGAGGGCGCGAAGAAGCCGCTGGCCCATGCCTTGCCGCGAGCCTTTTCTGCGGTGGTCACGTCGGACCGCTGCGAGTACCTGCTCTTCGACAGCGAGTTTCTCGATGTCATGGTGACCTGGGACCAGAGCGGTGCGTACCACGTGTCCGAACTGAGCAGTACCGAGCAGACCGAGGCCGAGAGTGCCTCCACGGATTGGATGACAACGCTGCTGCAGACCAAGGCCTTCCACAAGGTTCCGCCGGCGAACATTCAGGCGATCTTTCTGCGATTGCAACGCGTGGACTACCGTGCGGGCGAAGTCGTGATCAAGCAGGGCGATGTCGGCGATTTTTTCTATGTGATCGTCAAGGGCAAATGCGCGGTCACGCGTGAGACGCCGCTCAACAAGGAAGGCATCCGTCTTGCCGAACTGAAAATGGGTGACACCTTTGGCGAGGAGTCGCTGATCTCCGAGGCGAAACGCAACGCGACCGTGATCATGCTGACGGACGGCCAGCTGATGCGTCTGGGCAAGGAGGATTTCCGAACGCTGCTCAACGAGCCGTTTCTCGATTGGGTGGATTACGAACAAGCCAAGTCCATCATCGCCCAGGGTGGCCAATGGATCGACGTGCGGCTGCCGTCGGAATTCGAGCAATATCGCGCTCCGGGAGCGATCAACATTCCGTTGCATTCGATCCGCCTGAAGCTCAAATCCTTCGATCGCAATGTCCATTACGTGATGTGCTGCGACACGGGACGGCGTAGCTCTGCGGCGGCGTATATCCTTTCCGAACGCGGATTGGAGGCAAGCGTGCTGCGCGGTGGGCTCAGCGTAACGGACGTCGCGCGCAAGTAGCCCGCATCGCAATCATCAGGTGGCAGTCGCATTTGCCATTGCCGTATTGTTGTAACGCGGACGGTTCCGCGGCAGCGGACACGGCGAACACGATGGCCGCATTGACGCTTGCACGCGCCGGTCGATCGGTTCCATGATCGCTGGCGATGAATGGAACTCACCAGTTGCAGAGGTCGGTTGTTCCGAGGCAGACCCGGGGCGCTACCTGTGTGCGCCCGGGGACGGGCGTCGTCGCAGCGTTAAGCGAGCACTGCGGTACGATCGGAAAGCCACTTCCGCGCAGCCGCCGTGAAACGCCTGCCAATCGTTGGTCGCTGGTCCTATTGGCGGCTAGCGTACCCGCCGGCTGGCCGCTGCCATCGTATGCCGGCGATGTTGGCGGCTCCGTCTCGGCGACCACGAATTACGTCTATCGAGGTGTATCGCAGACTAGCGGCAATGCGGCATTGCAGGTCGATCTGCATTACCAGACGCAACGCCGCGCCGTCGTGGGCGTCTGGGCTTCCACTGTCGATTTCAGCGGCGGCCGCGATGCATCGGTGGAACTGGATCTGTACGCCGGTCGCGAATGGAATCTCACGCGGGACTGGGATGCGCGCCTGGGGTACACGCACTATTTCTATCCTGGCGACAATGCGGTGTTGCGTTACGACTACGACGAGGTGGCGGGCACGTTGACGTATCGGTCGCGGATTGGTGCCACTGTCGCCTGGTCGCCGAACATTACCCGCTACATCAACGGCTGGGTGGCGCGCAACGAGCCGGCGGTGTCCTATGAGCTGGTTGCCACACAGCCGTTGTTCAACCGGGTCGCCGCAGTCGCGGGGGTGGGCTATTACGATCTGCCGACCGGGCTGCGCGCCGACTACGGATTCTGGAATGCCGGTGTCACGTGGGCGCTCGGCAGGGCGGAGGTCATACTGATGTACATCGACACCGATGCATCGGCGGTGCGCTCGTTCGGCTACGAGCGAGCGGCAAATTCCTGGACCGGTACGCTGTCCTGGCGCTTCTGACGGAGCTACGGGCCGCGATTGAACCTTTGCGAGGTTACGGCGCACTCACAAGCAATGTTGTCGCGATGACTGCTCCGGACACCGCCCCGGCGAGTCGGCGAAGCAGTGGCTGCGCGCAGATGCGTTCTCGCCGCGGAGTAGTTCTTGCTGCGATCCATGAAATCCAGGTCGACCTCGTCAGCCCCCCTGCAGGCAGCTGGGAGCGATGTACAGGAATTGCAGTTGCTGCGGCGCATTGCCCGGCAGGATCGGGACGCGTTCAAGGAGCTGTACTGCATTTACCATCGGCGGCTGCTGCGCTTCGTACTGCGCATGACCTCCCGCCACGATCTCGCCGAGGAGGTCGTCAACGACACACTCTGGGTGGTGTGGAAAAAGGCTGGCGATTTCCGTGCGGCGTCGCAGGTGTCGACCTGGATTCTGGGCATTGCGTATCGGCAGACCTTGTCGAGTTCACGGCGGATGCCAACTGCCGTGTCCGAGGTGAATCTCGAAGGGTACGACGCACCTGTCGCCGACGATCTGCAGGCGCGAGCGGAAACCCGCGAATGGATCGATCACGGCCTGGCACAGTTGCCGCTCGAACAGCGGATGGTGCTGGAGCTCACCTACTATCTCGGTCACTCCTGCGAGGAAATTGCTCTGATCATGGACTGTCCGGTCAACACGGTGAAGACCCGCATGTTCCACGCGCGTCGCAAGATGAAGATAGGCTTGTCGCAGCTGGCAAACGCCGCGCCGCCGTCAGTGCGCGCCGGAGATGAGGAATAATCGATGCGCGAACATCCAACTCGCGGGCACTCCACACGCGAACCGGGCAGTGCATGCGCCGACGTGCATCAGGAATGTCATCTGCTGTTGCCGTGGCTTGTGAATGGCACCCTCAGCGAGAGGGAGCGTCAAGGACTCGAGGCGCACCTCGCCATCTGCGACAGTTGTCGTGCCGAGATGGCGGAGCAGGCAGTGCTGCGCCATCACGTGCTGCGTGACGATGCGGTCGTGTATGCCCCGCAGGCGTCGCTGCAGAAGCTGCTGAACCGTATCGATGCCAGCCCGCCCGAACAACGCGTGCAGGCGTCAACGTCGGCATCGGGATTCGCCGTATCGCAGCGCTGGAGAGTGGCGGCCGTGCTACTGAGCGCGATCGCGGTGGTCTTCACGGTCAGTCGATCTGGGTGGCGAGTGCCGGATGATCGGCAGGACGACCGTATGCAGCCGCGCTATTCGACATTGACGTCGGAGCCGAGCGAACTATCGCGCACGCCAGCGGCGCGCGTGGTTTTTGCGCCCACGACCAGCGTGGCTCGCCTGAGCGAGTTGCTGCACCGGCATCGCGCACGCGTCGTCGCCGGGCCGACCGAAGCCGGTGTCTACACGCTGACTTTCATGCCGTCTGACGACCAGGCACCCGCGCGTGCTGACGGCGCGGTGCGATCTTCCGGCGAGACGCCGATGTCGCGGGTCGAGTCCAGCATCGACGCGCTGCGCCGAGAACCGGATGTGCTGTTTGTCGAGCCAGTGCTGACCGGTAGCAGCGCTCGATGATGCAACGCGCTCTGCAGTTGCTGCTGGTTGCGATTGCGACAGGCGGCTGTGCAAGTTCGCCACGCCACGAAGCAGCCCCGCCGGCGGCCATGCTGGAGCGTCCCGAACAGTATGTCGTCGTGACACTACGCAATGACGGACCGCGCGTCGGCTCGCGCGCCGGGTCGACACTGCGGGGTTACGACACGGTGGCTGCGTATGGCGCCGGCAGCAGCGCGCGGTCTGCAGTCGGCGCACTGACGTCGACCTACCATCTGCGCGAAGTGACTGCTTGGCCGATTGCAACACTTGGCGTGCATTGCGTGGTATTCGAAGTTCCGGCTCAGGAATCTACGGCGCAGACGATCGCGCGCCTGCGCTCGGATCGTCGGGTCGAGTCGGTGCAGGCATTGCAATCCTTTGCGACCCAGGCGACGAGCTACAACGATCCCTACGAGAAACTGCAGCGTAGTCTGAACACCATGGGCGTCGAGCCCGCGCACCGCTGGTCGCAAGGTGCCGGCGTTCATGTCGCCGTGATCGATACCGGCGTCGACACGACTCATCCGGATCTGGCGGGCCGGGTAGTCGAACGCCGCGACTTCGTGGACGATGATTGGATCGCGTTCACAGCCGATCGACACGGTACGGCCGTGGCTGGGGTGATTGCAGCGAATGCCAACAACGCGATGGGCATCGTGGGCGTGGCGCCCGAAGCCTTACTGCATGTGTACAAAGCCTGCTGGCAGAAAACCGCGGCGGCAAGTGCGGCCAATTGCAACTCGTTTACGCTGGCCAAGGCGCTGAGTGCGGCGATCGATGCGCGCGTGAGCATCATGAATCTGAGTCTTGCCGGCCCGCCCGACGAGCTGTTGACGCGACTGGTTCGGCAGGCGCGCCTGCGCGGCATCATCGTCGTCGGTGCGACACCTGCCGATCAAGCAGCGGGATTCCCCGGCGATGTCGACGGCGTGATTTCCGTCGCTGCGACTGAAGGAGCGACCGAGCGTGCGCGGTTACTGGCGCCAGGGTCTGAGGTGCTGACGCTGGTCCCCGGTAATCATTATGACTTCGCGTCGGGAAGTTCGATGGCTGCCGCCAATGTCTCCGGCGTGATTGCGCTGCTGCTGGCCCGCGATCGCGGCGCGACGTCAGCCGCGGTCATGCAGTTGCTTGCGTCGACCTCGTCTCGTCCCGACGCCAGTTCGCCACTCGTTAGCATCAACGCGACCGCTGCCCTGTGCGCGTTACTCAAGGATGGTGCCTGCGCGGATGCGTCGCCGGTGGCTGTCGCCGTCCAGTAGCCGCAAGCAGTCCGTCCATTCCAGTGCCAGATCCTCACACCAGCGATCGTCCGGTCGGCACTCGCACGACGGCCGTTCCGGCAATCTTGTCATGCCAGGCTTGCCGTTCGATATCGAACACAATCCACAGAAAGCCCAGTCCGCCGGCGATGAGCGACAGGAAACAACTCAGCGCGCGCACCACGCACGTGGGCCAGTCGAGTTCGCGCCCATCCACTCGGACCACCTGCAGATTGCACAGAATGCCGCCCACCGTCGTACCGCGCAGTTTCCACATGACAGCGCCGTAAGCGGCCAGGAACAACAGCCAGGCATTATCCGCCTTGAGCGAGGCCACCGCGATCGCTACCAGGATGACGTCGACCAGCAGAGCCGCCATACGGATCCAGAAGCCGGCGCGCGGCAACTTGCCGGTGTCCGTTGCGGGCAGTGGCGAGCCTGTCGATGCTGCATGCGAGGCTTCATTCGCAGACGTGTTCGCAGCGGTCGAGATGGCCGGCCCGCTGAGCCCATCGACAGGCGTTGCAGACAACGAGATATTCGCCTCGCGATAGGCTCTGGCGGCCAGCACCATGGTATAGACCACGACGCCGAGTCCGATGATGTGGGTGACCTTGTACGCGATCAGGCCCACGACCGGCACCAGGTAGACGCCGATCAGCATCAGCCCACCGAGCAACACCGGAAACGCCACATGGCTCAAGGGGCCGACACTGATGAAACGCGTCATGCGTCGACCCAGTGCAGCAAGTATCACCACCTTGCCGAAAATGCCTGCGCAGAATAACGCAGTCCACAGCATCGGGATGATGGGGAGGCCGATGACGGTGACGGCGAGCAACACCATGGCGACAGGTGTCAGCAGCATCGTCAGCAGCGCAGCCAGCAGGCTGTGCCCGGGCCGTTGTTCCAACGTCGCCACGCATTTCTCGACGCTGCCCGAAGACAGCAGCGCAATCAGGACGTACAGTCCCAGAAAACTGAAGGCCAGCGACCAGGCCCAGGCGATTCCAGGTTCCAGCGCCAGCAGTCGTCCGTAGGCCAGGCAATGCTTCAGCCAGGGACGCAGCCAGTCCAGACTGCCGAACTGGACCGGGAATGAAATTTCGTCGACGGCACCGTGGATGAGGGCTTGCGGATCGCGCTGGACGATGCCGCCGACGGCGGTGGCTCGTCCGCTCACCCGAGCATGGGGACCGAGTACGACATTGCCGAACACGGCCACCGCATCGTGCACTTTGCCGTCGACGTAGGTGTCGCCAAAGATCGCGACGGCGCTGTGTGCAGAGCCCCGCATGCGCGTATTGCCCAGCACGGAAATGACGCCTTCCCACACATCGCCGTCGCTGGTCGATGAACCGACGATGGCCACGACGCTCGCAGCGCGCTCGCCGGCCGCGAGCAGGGCATCGCGGCCGAAATGGACGATGACGTGATCCCAGGTGGTGGGCCGAGTGTCGCGTTCTTCCCGGATATCCGCTGTGTCACGCTCGACGTCGAGATTGCCCGCAGCGTCGGTTGCGCTATCTGTGCGTTCGATATTCTGCGGTGTTTCAGGCGGGGTTGTTGCGGGCGCCGCGATGGGCGGCGCGGTACGCTCGGTGTCGGGTTCGGGCGCGGCCGCCTGCAATCCAAACGATGCCGCACCTGCAATCGCTGCCAGCAGAAACCATCGAGCCGTGCTTGTGTTCATGAGTATCCCTGATGGTCAGCGCAGCGCATACAGCGTGCGATAGGCGATCGTGCCGAGGGCGAAGACACCACCGCAGGCCACCGCGATGAGCGTCAGCGCGCCGTACCACCACGGCGCCGGAATGCTTGCGGCGAGCGAGGAATGCACCGCTGCCAGTGCGTGCCAGGCGGCGAAGCTCGACGATTCGAGTCGCCCGAGGCCAGGCATGCTGCTCAGCAGCCACATCGAAGCGTCGACGGACAGCTTCGCCAGGGTGGCGCAGCACAACGCAAACGCAACCCGCGCGGGTGTCGGCCATGCCGCGAATGGGCGATGCCACCAGGCCTGATTGCGACGCGCGACTGTTGCCAGCACGCGAGCCTGCAACGAGTGAGGTGCACGTTGCGGCGGCAGCTCCTTCAATGCGCGATCAATCCAGTGCTCGATTCTGGCGACGCGATCGCTCGGGTCGCGGTTTCCCGATGAGTCGGTAGTGCTCATGGTTTGCCGTCCTGCGACTGCCAGCCCTTGCGGGCCAGCAATCGCGCGAGCGCAATGCGCGCCCTGTGAATGTCGACCTTGGTCTTGGCCAGCGAGATCTGCAGCTGCGCAGCGATTTGCTCGTAGCTCATGTCTTCGAAGTGATACAGGACCAAGGGAATCCGTTGCTGATCGGGCAGGGTGCGCAGCGACTGTTCCACCAACGCATGACGCTCGCTCGCCTGCAGCTGATCGAGCACTGTGTCCGGCACAGCGATATCGAAATCCGCGTCGTCGTCGTCCTGCGTCGCACGCAGTTCGGAGAACAGGCGCCAGCGGCGTCGCTGACGGGTCAGATAGTTCAGTGTCGAGTTGGTGGCGACGGTTTTCAGCCAGCCGCCGGCGGTGCTGCTGGCTCGCAGTGCTGCGAATTGTTCGTAGGCACGCAGGAACACTTCCTGCGTCAGGTCCTCCGCCTGCGTGTCGTTGCCCGTCAGGCGCACAACGGTCGTATACACCATGTCCTGATATGCCTGCATAAAGCCTGCGAACTCGTCTCGACGATGTGAACCGGTAGTTGGCACGGATGCGGGTCGTTTACGGCAAGAACACGGTCGCGGCGAAAAAGTTACAACTTGCGCAAGTCTTGTTGGCGGCAGTCGGTTTCTGCATAGTTCGCATCCGCTAACTTGCCCTGGATCAGAACCCTTCGCATGCTGACCTCCATCGAATCGCGCATTGCCGCCGAACTGTCCGTCAAACCTGCGCAGGTCATTGCGACCGTGGCGCTGCTCGATGAGGGTGCAACCGTGCCCTTCATCGCGCGCTATCGCAAGGAGGCGACCGGCGGACTGGATGATGCCCAGCTGCGTACGTTGAGTGAGCGGCTGGTCTATTTGCGGGAGATGGAGGAGCGTCGTACCACGATTCTGAAAAGCATCGAGGAACAGAACAAACTGACGCCGGAACTGCGGGCCAGCATCGAGGCTGCGGACAGCAAGCAGCGGCTGGAAGATCTGTACCTGCCGTACAAGCAGAAGCGTCGCACGAAGGCGCAGATAGCGCGCGAGGCGGGACTCGAGCCGCTGGCTGAGGCATTGCTGGCCGATCCCAGACTGACGCCCACGGTCGAAGCGGCAAAGTATCTAAAGGAGGCATTCACGAGCGAGCAGGGCGACAACCCCGGCGTGCCCGATGTGAAGGCCGCTCTGGATGGCGCGCGACAGATCCTCACCGAAAAGTTTGCCGAGGATGCCGAGCTGCTCGGCAATCTGCGCGGTCATTTGCAGGATCAAGGGGTCGTTGTTTCAACCGTCGTCGCCGGCAAAGAAGCCGCGGGTGCGAAGTTCCGGGACTATTTCGACTACAAGGAGCCGCTGGGTGCCGTGCCGTCACATCGCGCGCTGGCGCTGTTTCGTGGGCGCACCGAGGACATCCTGCGCCTGGCGCTGAAACTGCCCGAAGAGATCACCGCGCTCGATGCGCCACCCGCTACCGGCCCCAATGCCTGCGAGTTGAAAATTGCGGCGCGCTACCGCATTGCCGATCAGGGTCGACCGGGCGATGGCTGGCTCAAGGAAACCGTTCGCTGGACATGGCAGGTGAAGATCGCCTGGCAGCTGGAAGCCGAGTTGTTCACGGCGCTGCGCGAGCGTGCGGAGGAAGAGGCCATTCGGGTGTTCGGCCAGAACCTGAACGATTTGTTGCTGGCGGCGCCCGCTGGCGCGCGAGTGACCATGGGCCTGGACCCCGGCATCCGTACCGGCGTCAAGGTCGCCATTGTCGATCGCACCGGCAAGGTCGTGGACACATCAACGGTCTATCCCTATCCGCCTCGGAACGATCTGGAAGGCACACTGCAGGTCCTTGGCGCCTTGGCGAAGCAGCATGCGGTGGAACTCATCGGTATCGGCAATGGGACGGCATCGCGTGAAACCGACCGCCTCGCTGCCGAGCTCATCAAGCGTCACCCGGCATTGAAACTGTCGAAGGTGGTGGTGTCCGAGGCCGGCGCATCGGTGTACTCGGCCTCGGCGCTTGCCTCGCATGAGCTGCCGGATCTGGATGTCAGCCTGCGCGGTGCCGTTTCGATTGCGCGTCGCTTGCAGGACCCATTGGCGGAACTGGTGAAGATCGACCCGAAGTCCATCGGCGTCGGCCAGTATCAACACGATGTCAGTCAGTCGAAGCTTGCCAAGTCGCTCGACGCCGTCGTCGAAGATTGCGTGAACGCCGTGGGCGTCGACGTGAATATGGCATCGCCTGCTTTGCTGTCGCGTGTGTCGGGCCTCACGACGACGCTGGCAGAGAACATCGTCGCGCATCGCAACCAGCACGGCGCGTTTGCGGATCGCCAGTCGCTGAAGAAAGTCCCGCGACTTGGACCCAAGACCTTCGAACAGGCAGCCGGATTCCTGCGCGTCGTGGGCGGCGACAATCCGCTGGATGCGTCGGCAGTGCATCCCGAGGCCTACCCCGTGGTGCAGAAGATTCTCGCGGATCTCAAGAAGCCGACGCAGGAAGTGCTTGGCGACAGCGCTGCGCTCAAGCGGCTCGATGCGACGCGTTATATAGATGACAAATTCGGGTTGCCGACGGTGCGTGACATCCTCAAGGAATTGGAAAAGCCGGGACGCGATCCGCGACCCGAATTCAAGGCGGCCATCTTCAAGGAGGGCGTCGAAGAATTAAAAGATCTCGCCCCCGGCATGCTGCTTGAGGGTGTCGTCACCAACGTCACGAACTTCGGTGCGTTCATCGATATCGGCGTGCATCAGGACGGCCTGGTACATATTTCCATGCTGTCGCAAAAGTTCATCAAGGACCCGCGCGAAGTCGTCAAAGCGGGCGATGTGGTGCGCGTGAAAGTGCTGGAGGTCGACCTGCAGCGCAAACGTGTTGCACTGACGATGCGGCTCGAGGATGCCGCCCCGCGCAATGCTCCCGGTCAGCAGCCAGACCGCAATGCAAATCGCCCCATCGACCGCAGCAACGATCGCAGGCCTCCGCAGCAGGGACAGCGCAGTTCTGCGCCGCGTCAGCCAGTTCGCGAACCTGCGGCACCTGCAAGCAACGGCATGATGGCGGAAGCGTTTGCGAAAGCGTTGAAGAAATAGAACAGGCATTGAAGAAATAGAACAGGCATTGCAGCAACGACGGCAAGGATGCTTCATTGCGCAAGATCTGTCCCCCGGGCCGCATTTCAACTTTCCGGAATTCCCGCGATTGCAAGGTTGTTCGAATACCGCTCCACGAACTCGGGTGCGCGCATAAAGAAAAAATCCTGTCGCGCATAAGACAGGCTGTAGCCGGGTTTTATCTTTTGCAGGCGATCCCCCACTGCAGTCGCTTCGTCAATCCGCCCCTGTTCTGCGAGCAGCGCACATAGTGTTGCCAGCGGCCAATACGTTGCGTGCTGCTGGCGCACGGCCGCGCGGACGAAGTCCTCTGCTTCCCCGAGCCTGTCCAGCCGAAACAGGGCAACACTGCGCATGTGGTGAAACGTCCAGAGATGAGGATCCTGCGGACTCAGGCGCACGGCCTTTTCATATAAAGGAAGCGCGATCGCAGGTTTGTCCCATACCGTCAAACAGAACGCCAGTGCGAAGTAGGCCTGGGCAAAACTCCGATTGGCTTCGATCGCCTGTTCCAGTTCAGACTGAGCTTCCGGGTATCTGCACAGCAAGGACAATGATCGTCCGAGCGCAAAGCGATTGAAGGCATCCTGCGGTTCAAGAGCAACTGCTGTCTGCGACCCGGTCAGTGCCTGCTGCAGTTCATCATTACGACGTGCCGGCGGGCCATAGAACGCCAACTGCAGCGACGCATAGGCCATGCCCGCGTGGGCACGAGCCAGGTTGCGATCGAACTCAAGTGCCTTGAGGAACCAGGTTTTGGCGACCAGCAGGTCGTCCACTGTGAAACGATACAAATGCCAGAACGCCTGATGACAGAAGTCCCATGCCTGGAAGTCTTCGGGGCGTTTGCGTTCTGTTCTCTGACGCTCGATCTGAGCAAGCTTGGGCTCGATGGTCGCAGCGATCTGTTGCGCGATTTCTTCCAGTACAGACTGAACATTCACATTCTCCGCGGCGTAGCTCTGATTCCACAGCAGACGTCCGCTGTCGCAATCGACCAGTTCCGCATCGATCCGACCGCTGCTTTCGCGCCACTGGATGCGACCAGAAAGCAAGTAGGCAACACCGAGGATGGAACCGATCTGGCGCGGTGTTGCGTGCGCGTCCATCGCAAAACTTGAACCGCGTGCAATCACCGTCAACCATTGATGGCGCGCGAGAAGCGCGATGATGTCTGCAGCAATACCCTGTCCCACATAGGCGCGGTCGGAAATTTCGCCCACCGTTTCAAATGGCAGTACGGCAATGCTGGTAGGTGGATTGACATGCTGTGTTGACGCCGTTACCGCCGAAGCAATCTGTCGGGTACCCGGCAGTTGCGTTTCCACAAGCCCGACATAGCGGAAGCCTCGGTTGCGAAGGGTGAGCAGCAATCCCTGCTGCTTGCCGGTATCGCCGATCAACTGTCGCACCGCCTTGATGCGGCTGCTGAGGGTCGCTTCGGAAACGAAACGACGGTGCCACACCTTGTCGAGCAATTCATCCTTGGACACGATTCGGTCATGATGGACAACAAGATAGTGCAGGACGTCGAACACCTGCGGCTGCACCGCCAGCGCCTTTCCAGCCCGACGGATCTGAAACCGGGAGGTATCGAGTTCGAGTCCTGCAAACCGATAGATCTCGGACATACGCTCCGCGTCAGCCCCTGGTTGCAGAAAAGCTTATTCTGGCGGAATCAGGTCTTCTCTCCAACTTAATCCAGCTTCCGTACAAGTTCGGCCGGGTCGACGCGACTATGGTTCCGCCACGGCCCACCAACGGAGCCGGGGTTACGAAATGAGAGGATTACAGCAATGAAGAAGTTTGTCATCGAGAGAAAGATTGATGGGGTAGGCAGGTTGAATGACCGGGAGTTGTCGGGCGCTGCCGCGACCTCGAACAAGGCGTTGGCTCAGCTGGCGCCCAGAGTCCAATGGGTGCATTCCTATGTCACCGCTGATCGCACGTTCTGCATTTACCTGGCTGAAGATGAAAGCCATGTGCACGAACATGCCCGCCTCAGCGGTTTTCCGGCCACACGGGTGTTCGAAGTGCTGACGATGATTGACCCCACGACGGAGCGTAGAGACAAAATGGCACAGGTAGCCTGAACCATGCTGACTGGAGGCGATGGACCAAGCCACGGTTCATCGCCTTCGCTTCGCATATCTGCAACGATCTTCACTCACATCGGGATACAAAGTCATGAGCAAGCGATACGACAACATCTTGCAGACTATCGGTAACACGCCGGTGATCCGCATCAACAAACTGGCGCCCGGCCACGTCGACATGTTTGTCAAAATGGAGTCGTTCAATCCGATGGGTTCGGTAAAGGATCGTCTGGCCCTGGGTGTCATTGAGGATGCCGAGCGTCGTGGTGAATTGAAGCCGGGACAGACCGTCGTTGAAGCGACCAGTGGCAACACGGGCATAGGCCTTGCGATGGTGTGCGCGCAGAAAGGCTATCCGCTCGTCGTCACCATGGCAGAGAGTTTCAGCATCGAACGCCGCAAGCTGATGCGTTTTCTCGGCGCCAAAGTGGTTCTCACGCCTGCCTCGGAAAAAGGCTCGGGCATGGTGGCCAAAGCCACTGAATTGGCACGACAACATGGCTGGTGGCAACCACGCCAATTTGAAAACCGGGCCAATGCGGAAACCCAC
>JAIBJL010000558.1 GCA_020029545.1 Gammaproteobacteria bacterium | reverse complement strand
TCCAGGAAGAGATTGCAGGTATTGCCGCGGTCGCACCCAGTTCCAACTCGAGCACACAGGCTATCTACAGTAACAACAACTGGTCGACTCAGGTGACCGGCACGACGGATGCCTTTCTGCAGGTGCGAGACTGGGCGCTCGCCGCCGGGCGCAACTTCTCCGAATCGGAGCTGCGTGCCGGAGCGGCGGTCTGCCTGCTCGGCAATACGGTAAAGAGCGAACTGTTCGCGGCCGAAGACGCGGTGGGCGCGACGATCAGGCTGTCGAAATTGTCATGCCAGGTGATTGGAGTACTCACCGCCAAGGGTCAGTCGGGTTTCGGGCAGGACCAGGATGACCTGATCGTCATTCCATTGCGCACCTTGCAACGGCGCATGGCCGGCAACTCCGATGTCGGGGCAATTCTGGTCTCGGCGCGTGATGGCGTATCCACCGAGAAAATGCAACGCGATATCGAAACGTTGATGCGCGAGCGTCGCAAGATTCGCGCCGGGACCGACGACAATTTCAACGTACGCGACCTGAAGGAAGTGGCCAGCACGTTCACGAACACGACGAAGGTCCTCACGGCGTTGCTGGGTGCCGTAGCGGCAGTGAGTCTGGTCGTGGGGGGTGTCGGCATCATGAACATCATGCTGGTGTCGGTCACCGAACGAACTCGCGAGATTGGCACCCGGCTCGCGGTGGGCGCCATGGCGCGCGATGTGCTGCTGCAATTCCTGATCGAAGCCGTGGTGCTCGCTGCACTGGGCGGCATCATCGGCATCCTGCTCGGCATCAGTACGGGCGCCCTGGCAACGCAGGCGTTCAAGGTTCCGTTCGTGTTGAACGGCGGCATTGTCATGTTGTCGTTCGCATTTTCCGCCGCCGTGGGTATCATCTTCGGCTACTTCCCCGCGCAGCGCGCAGCGCAGCTGGATCCCATCGAGGCGTTACGGCACGAATGAATAATTTATTTTGCTATAGAGACAATACATGAAGACACGAGCCGCCATTGCTTATGCCGCCGGCCAACCGCTGGAAGTGACGACCGTCGATCTGGATGGACCGAAGGAGGGTGAGGTACTGGTCGAGATCAAGGCGACCGGCATCTGCCACACCGATGAGTTCACACGCTCGGGCGCCGATCCGGAAGGACTGTTTCCGGCGATCTTCGGTCACGAGGGTGCGGGCATCGTGGTCGATGTAGGCCGCAACGTCACCACGCTCAAGCCAGGCGATCATGTCATCCCGCTGTATACGCCCGAATGCCGTCAGTGCAAATCCTGCCTGTCGCACAAGACCAATTTATGTACGGCCATCCGCGCCACGCAGGGCAAGGGACTGATGCCCGACGGTACCAGCCGCTTCTCCATCGGTGGCAAGAAGATTCATCACTACATGGGCTGCTCCACGTTTTCCAACTTCACGGTGCTGCCGGAAATTGCACTGGCAAAGATTCGCGAGGATGCCCCGTTCGACAAGGTCTGCTACATCGGATGCGGTGTCACCACCGGCATCGGTGCCGTCATCAATACGGCGAAGGTCGAGCCGGGCGCCAACGTGGTCGTGTTCGGTCTCGGTGGCATCGGACTCAACGTGATTCAGGGCGCGAAGCTGGTCGGCGCCCATCGGATCATCGGAGTCGATATCAATCCGGCACGTAAGGCGCTGGCCGAGAAATTCGGCATGACGGACTTCGTCAATCCGCAGGAAGTCGGTGGCGATCTGGTGCAGCACCTGGTCGCGCTCACCGATGGCGGCGCCGATTACAGCTTCGAATGCGTGGGCAACGTCAACCTGATGCGTCAGGCGCTGGAGTGTTGCCATCGCGGCTGGGGCGTCAGTGTCATCATCGGCGTTGCCGGCGCGGGACAGGAAATCAGCACGCGACCATTTCAACTGGTGACCGGACGCGTCTGGAAGGGGACCGCATTCGGGGGCGCACGCGGACGCACCGACGTGCCGAAGATCGTCGACTGGTACATGGATGGCAAGATCAACATCGATGATCTGATCACGCACACATTGCCGCTTGAGCAGATCAATCACGGCTTCGAACTGATGCACTCGGGTGAATCGATTCGTAGTGTCGTGGTTTATTGAGCTTATGACGGCTTCCCTCCTGTCCGAAACGCGCTGCTTCGATGGTGCGCAGCGTTTTTATTCACATGAATCGCGTGAATGTCGCACCGAAATGCGGTTTTCCATGTACTTGCCTTCGCAGGCGAGTGAGCGCGCGTTACCGGTCCTGTTCTATCTCGCAGGACTGACGTGTACGGAAGAGACATTCATGATCAAGGCCGGTGCGCAACGCGTTGCCGCCGAGCTGGGTCTGATTCTGGTCGTGCCCGATACCAGCCCGAGGAAAGCGCGCTTGCCTGGCGATGATGCGCATTGGGATTTCGGTCTGGGCGCCGGATTCTATGTCGATGCCACACAGGCACCTTGGTCGCAGCACTATCGAATGTACAGCTATGTGACGAGCGAGCTACCGGCGTTGCTGCCGCAACTAGCCAATGTGCAACCGAATCGGCAAGGGATCTTCGGACATTCCATGGGCGGCCATGGCGCACTCGTGTGCGCACTGCGCAATCCACAAAAGTATCAATCCGTGTCGGCCTTTGCTCCCATTGCCGCACCCAGTCAATGTCCCTGGGGCGAGAAAGCCTTCACCGGCTATCTCGGTGCGGATCGCAGTACATGGCAGCGGTATGATGCCGCGGCGCTGGTTGCAGCTCAGCGCTATTCTCGCGAGATTCTGATCGATCAAGGGAACGCTGATAAATTCCTCGCCGATCAGCTCAAGCCCGAATTGTTCGCAGCCGCTTGCCGCACCAGTGGCACACCGCTGCGGCTACGGCGTCACGAGGGCTACGATCACGGCTACTACTTCATCTCCAC
>JAIBJL010000557.1 GCA_020029545.1 Gammaproteobacteria bacterium | reverse complement strand
TCGACACGGGCGATGACCTTCAAGAGCCGGGCGTGCCGGCCATCGCCACGCGCGAGAGCCAAGGCGTCGAACATACGCGGCACTCGTTGGTAGAGCACCGCGCGGTCGTCGCGGCAGGCTTTGTGCGCGAGGGCGCAAGCGATCCAACTTTTGCCGACGCCAGTCGGACCAATGACGATCAGGTTCTGATGCTGATCGATCCAGTCGCCAGCGGCGAGTTTGGCGAACAGCGCCTTGTCGAGCCCACGCGGCGCTTTCATATCGACGTCCTCGATGACGGCCGCCTGCCGGAGCCCGGCGAACTTCAGCCGGCTGCCGAGCCGCTTGTTTTCGCGGCTGGTCGCTTCGCGGTCGACCAGCAAGCCAAGCCGTTCCTCGAAGCTGAGGGCGGCCACATCGGGTAATCGGCGCTGTTCTTCGAGCGCCTTCGCCATGCCGGCGAGACCAAGATCGATCAGCCGTTGTTCGGTTGGATGCGTGAGCATTGTCTGTCCTTTTTCCATTTCTGAAGATCACATCCGCGGTTCTGCTCAGTGGAAGTAGCCAGAGCCGCGGATGTTGCCGTGCCGGATCGGCGGTGTTTCCGGCGCCGGTTCGATGGCAAAGGCTTTGTCGAGCCCATGCTTGAGGATCGACGCGATCGAGCCGTAGCTGATCGCACCGATTGTGTTGCCGCGCCTGGACGCGGCTTCGAGGCGGGCTGTGCCGTAACTTCTGCCGAGCCCGATAATGCCGAGACACGAGCGGAAGCCTTGTTCGGGGTGCGGCTTGGCTTTCATGATCGCCTCGAACAGCGCGACCGTCGCCGGGCCGACCTTGGCTGCCTCGTCCATCATCTTGGCTGGTGTCCATTCCGCGTAGCGGCGATGGGCGCTCGGCATATGTTCAGGTGTCGTGGTGTGCCGGTTGCGCACGGCCGAGAACACATGGCTCGCAACCCGCTGGCTCTTATGGAAGATCTCGACTGTCGCGTTGGTGATGCGGGTGTCGACAATCTCGCGGATCAGCTTCGATGGCACCGAGTAATAATGGCCGGCGATCTCGATGTGATAATCGGGCGCGACGCGTGCACGCTTCCAATCCGCATAGCTGTAGGCCGTCTCTGGTAACGCGCTGAGCGCCGGGCGATCGATTGCTTCTAAAAGAGCGGCGCGGCTCTGGCCGATCTTGCGCATGACCTTGGCGTTGATGGCCGCAACACAGTCACGGATCGCCGCATTCAATTCGGCCAGCGAAAAGAACGTCTGATTGCGCAACTTCGCCAGCACGAAGCGTTCGACGATTTGCACTGCTACTTCGACCTTGGCCTTGTCGCGCGGCTTTACGATGCGCGTCGGCAATACCACGCAACCGTAGTGGTCGGCCAAGTCCTGATAGGTTCGATTGATACCGGGTTCATAACGCGACGGCTTGGTGATGCCAGCCTTCAGATTGTCGGGCACCAATGCCTTCGGCACACCGCCAATTGCCGCCAGCGCATTCACATGCGCGCCGACCCAATCCGGCAGCGTCTCGGTCCAACGAGCTTCGGCGTAGGTATAGTTGGATGCGCCGAGTGCGGCGACGAAGATGTGGGCGCGATGCTCGACGCCGGTTGCCGGATCGACCACGGCAATGGTGTCACCGGCCCAATCGACGAATAGCTTCTCGCCCGCCACATGGGTCTGCCGCATCGTCGGCGAGATGCACGTCTTCCACGTCCGATAGCGCTCGCAGAACCAGCTGTAAGCGTAACCCCGGATGTGCTCGGCGCGGTATTCCTGCCAGAGCAGCGTCATTGTCACGCCGCGCCGCTTCATCTCGGCGTGAATGTACGACCAGTCGGGCTCGGGGCCGACTTCGGATGCGATCGTATCCGGCGGCGGGAATAAACGCCGCTCCAGCCCCGCATCATCAAGCCCGTCGGGGAGCGGCCATCCAAGCCCGGCAATGGCCGCCCGCTGCACGTAATCGCTGATTGCCGTCCGGCCAATCCCGGTTGCCTCGCTGACCCGCCGACGGCTCATGCCCATCGCGTGCGTCAGCCGCAGCACGTCACGTATTTTCTTCATCGGCACTCTTTCCGCTGGCATCGGTCACCCCCTGGTTGCCAGGGAGCCCGATCAGCTGATTCGAATGTCGACGGGGGGCGCTGTTTACGCCGCCATCACCTGCTGTCCGCAATCACCATTACAGTGTCCGCCTTCCACCGGATTCAGTGTCCGCGTTGCACCGTATTCCGCAGCCGGCCTGCTCGGCGCCGCGCATCCGAGCGGCAGGTGCTCGTAGACGAGGCCCGCGCCATCAAGATGGTGAAGGGCGCCCAGGGCAAGCGGTTAACCTATCGAACGACTGATAGGGCTGGAGCCTGAGCACAAGGAGCGGGGGTTCAAGCGTATTCGGACGTGCAATCAACAGATCTGATGACTGCAATCAACAGATCTGATGACGATTGGCTTCGCGGAGCGAATATAAACTGCAAGCCGTTGCAGCTGGCACCCCCGTGCCGAACCCCCGCTGCAGCTTGGACACCTCGATTGCACCCCCGTGGTCGAGGTGTCCCGCTTGCAATCGCGCGACAGATGATATTCCCGTCGCGCATAAAGAAAGCCGTCGGGCGGGGTTAGCTGCATCGACGGCTTTCACCCATCCCTTCCCCCCTGTGCAAGGTACACAGCAGTGGACAGGCCGCACAAGGTAGGACCGCGCCTCGTTCAGGACCATTGCCCACAATGCCACCTCGACCCTGAGTACCGTCAGCGGCTAACGGCCTTCGCGTCACACGACTAAGTGCGAATATCTTATGCTTTGACGAATTTAATCAGGTGGAAGCATGCCCAAGAGGAAGACCCACGCAGCTCCAAACTTATTTTGCCAGGGACTGCTTGCAATCGACGCCGGCTGGCAGGCGACGA
>JAIBJL010000556.1 GCA_020029545.1 Gammaproteobacteria bacterium | reverse complement strand
AGCAGCGCAGATCATTTCGCGGCCCGAATACGTCGGTGCGGATTATCGCGTGATTGCCAGCAGCATGACCGGCACGTTCGAGTTCGGCAAAGGCGATGTACGCAAGCTGCCTGACTTCAACGTGTTCTTCCGCTACTACGCAACCTTCCCCTATTACAGCGATGCGGTCTGGTACCTCTCGCAGATGCGCCGCTGGGGTCAGATCGCCGAAGCCCGACCGGACGAGTGGTATCAGGAAACCGCCAAGAAAGTGTATCGCCCCGATCTGTACCAGAAAGCGGCCGAACTGCTGATCGCTGAAGGCAAGGCCAAGAAGGAAGACTTTCCCTTCGGTGGCGATGGCTATCGGCCGGTGACCAAGGAATTTATCGATGGCATCGAATACGACGGCCACAAGCCGAACGAATATCTCGCGAAGTTTGCGATCGGCCTGAAGGGTGCGCAGAAGATCGAGGGCGGCAACGTGGTCGGCAAGTGACCGCCCACGCCTGATCGTGCGAGCGGCGCTCTCGTCCCCGGGGAGAGAGCGTTCGCAGCAACGAGAGATTCGATTCGTGACGAACTGAAGTGAAGGACATGAAATCAACCAACGCAGTACTCAAACCGAACGACGAGCAGTCCGCCGCGTCCGCATCGCCCGCAGCGCCGATCGCTGCCGCGAATGCGCCGCGACTGCGCAAACCGTTTTCGTTCGATCGGCTGTTCGCTTTGTTAGACGTGATCGGCCTGGCATTCATCACGCCGTTGATCCGTCTCGCCCGCGGTGAAAGTCCGCGCGTGCAGGCACAGGCGCTCTGGCATCTGCTGGGTGTCCCGATGCTGGCCATCGCGATCTTCCTGTTCGCCTGGAGCCAGCTGTCGAGCCGCATCGAAACCAGTCTCGGGCGCATCCCCGGGCCGGTCGCGGTCTGGCAGCAGACGCAGGCGCTCTGGGCCGATCACAAAGCGGAACGCCTGAAGGCGCAGGCTTTCTATGAGCGCCAGGCGCAACGCACCGCCGCAAAGCTGCAGGAGGATCCCGGCGCACAGGTTGTCGTGCGCAAGTACACCGGCAAGCCGACGTACATCGATCAGATCTTCACCAGTTTGCGCACGGTGTTCATGGGGTTCTTGCTGGCGACAGTCGTTGCCGTGCCGGTCGGCATCCTGTGCGGCCTGAGTACCACGATCAATGCCGCGCTGAACCCACTGATTCAGGTCTTCAAACCGGTGTCGCCGCTCGCGTGGCTGCCGATCGTGACGATCCTGGTCAGCGCGCTGTATGTCACGGCCGATCCGATGTTCGAGAAATCCTTTCTCATCTCGGCGATTACCGTGACGCTGTGCTCGCTGTGGCCGACGATCATCAACACTGCCGTGGGGGTCGCGTCGATCGACAAGGATCTGCTGAACGTCGCCAAAGTTCTGCAACTGCCATGGACCACCAAGCTGTTCAAGCTCGTCATGCCATCGTCGCTGCCGCTCATCTTTACCGGCATGCGACTGTCGCTCGGTGTGGGCTGGATGGTGCTGATCGCCTCGGAAATGCTGGCGCAGAACCCGGGCCTCGGCAAGTTCGTGTGGGACGAGTTCCAGAACGGCAGTTCCGAGTCGCTGGCACGGCTGCTGGTCGCGGTATTGACGATCGGCATCATCGGTTTCGTATTGGATCGCGTGATGCTGACGTTGCAGAGCGCATTCAATTTCGGCGCGCGCCGCTGATCGGCTGCGTACTGCGGAGAGCAACATGGCCTTTCTCGAACTGAAGAATGTCAGCAAAAGCTACGGTGCCACGGCTGACAGTCGCGGGATGGAAGTCCTGCGTGATGTGAATCTTGCGATCGACGAAGGCGAGTTCGTTGCCATTGTCGGGTTCTCCGGCAGCGGCAAGACCACGCTGATTTCGACGATTGCGGGACTGACGCCACCGGATGCCGGCGAAATTCTACTGCGCGGCAAACCGGTGACCGCGCCGGGCCCGGACCGTGGGGTGGTCTTTCAAAGCTATTCGCTGATGCCCTGGCTCAGCGTGTACGACAACATCGCGCTGGCAGTCGATGCCGTGTATCCGAAATGGTCGGCGCAACAGCGGCAGGCACAGACCACGCAGTACATCACGATGGTAGGGCTCTCCCACGCCAGCCACCGTCGGCCCGCCGAACTCTCCGGTGGCATGCGTCAGCGAGTCGCGGTCGCGCGGGCGCTTGCGATGAATCCGGCGATTCTGCTCATGGATGAACCGTTATCGGCGCTGGATGCACTGACGCGCGCCAAATTGCAGGACGAGATCGAGTCGATCTGGAGCCGCGAGCGCAAGACGGTCGTCCTGGTGACGAACGATGTCGATGAGGCGTTGCTGCTTGCGGATCGCATCATTCCTTTGACGCCCGGGCCACGCGCCACGCTGGGCCAGGAATTCAAGGTCGACATTGCCCGTCCACGCGAGCGCACGGCGCTCAATCACGATGCCCAGTATCAGCGGCTGCGCGCACAGATTACGCAATACCTGATCGATGTCGGCTTACAGCGCCCGGACAGCAGCACCGATTCGCCTGCACCGGACGTCGTGCCGATCAATGTGACGCGCGGTGCACGTGCGGCGGCTCAGCCGAAGCCGGCCGAGAATGTCGACAAGTTTGTCGAGCTTTACGATGTCACCAAGGTCTACCCGACACCGCAAGGGCCGCTCACGGTCGTCGATAAGTTCAATCTCGACATTTGCAAGGGAGAGTTCATTTCGCTGATCGGACATTCCGGTTGCGGCAAATCCACGGTGTTGTCGATGGTCGCCGGACTCACGGGTATCAGCGACGGCGGCATCGTGCTCGACGGGCGCGAGGTGATCTCCGCCGGTCCGGATCGCGGCGTAGTGTTTCAAGCACCGAGCCTGTTGCCGTGGCTGACGGCGCGCGAAAATGTGGCG
>JAIBJL010000555.1 GCA_020029545.1 Gammaproteobacteria bacterium | reverse complement strand
AGGCTTCGAAAAAAACATCCTGTTTTTTACGCTCCGGAAAATACCCATCCAATCAAGCCCGCGCCGATGCGCTGTGCCAGCTCATAAATAGTGCAGGTTAGCCGCGTGCCAGCTCAGGCAGATGCACTTCGGCAATCATGCAACGCACGCTCCCCCCGCCGTGCCGTTCAATGACCGGAATCGGCGCGCTCACGATAGGACCGGCCGCTGCTTCGATGCTGCGGCATTGCGCCGCCGACAGCGACGCATGTGCAGCTTCCGACATGGCGACGATCAGTCCATCGGGCGTGCGCAGTTCCAGCATATTGCCGGCAAAGGCCGCCATCTGGGGATAGCTCAGCTCGATCACTTCATGACCCGTCGTGTGCAGTTGGCCCACGACGGCGGCGCGGTGCGCATCATCGATGCATTCGACACACACGGCAGCGAACCGTGTACCGACCGACATCAGCACGTTGGTGTGATAGATGGGCAGTCCCGAAGCATCGACGGCGTCGAATGCCACGATGTCGTAGTCCAGTCGTTGCGCGAACTCACCCAGGACATCGAGATGCGTGCGCGGCGAAAGGCAGGCATAGGCAATGCGATGGATGCGATCGAGCACCAGGCTGCCGGTGCCTTCGAGAAATTGACCCTGCGCTTCGCGATGGGTGAGATCCACCAGGCGCGAAATATGAAAGCCGTGTGCCTGGTTTAGCGATTCGAGCAACTCCAGGCGACGCTCGGCACGACGGTTTTCCGCCAGCATCGGATAGAGCACGACACTGCCATCGGCGTGAAAGCTCACCCAGTTATTGGGGAAGATCGAATCCGGCGTATGCGGTTCAGGCGTGTCGTCGAAGACTGTCACGCTCACACCCGCATGCCTCAACGCTGCGGCCAAGCCGTCGAACTCGGTTGCCGCGGCACGCTGTACTGCCAGCGGATCGGCATCGGCATCGATGATCTGAAAGTGATTGGACGCCGCCGTCTGCAGGTTCGCCACGAAGCGCACCGGGCGGACCATCAGGATATGGCGGGTCGATTGCGGGTCGGGCGTGGGCATCGGTGAATATTATCCACTCATCCCTTCCCCGACTTGTAGACCGCGGGCAAGGCTCCTAGACTCGATACCATACAGTTGTCTGGTATCCCGCCCGATCATGCCTGATCCAAGTCCGAAACAACGGGAAGTCCTTGGTTTCATTGAGCAGTTTATGGCTCGCCAGGGTCTGCCGCCGACTCGCGGGGAGATTGCGGCCGGGCTCGGGCTGAAGAATCGCCAGGGGATCGATCAGCATTTGCGGGCATTGCAGGCCAAGGGAATCATCGAACTGGTGCCGGGGAGATCGCGTGGCATCCGCCTGCGATCCACGACCCTGGGAGAACATCAGACCTCCACAGCACCGACTTTCCCTGCTGCTGCAGACATCGGCCTGCCGTTGCTCGGCAGGATTGCGGCGGGCTCGCCGATACTTGCCAGCGGCAACATCGAAGAGCGACTCCAGATCGATCCCGCACTGTTCAAGCCGCGCGCCGATTTTCTGCTGCGGGTCCGCGGCGACAGTATGAAGAATGCAGACATTCGCGATCGCGATCTGCTCGTCGTGCATCAGACCTCGCAGGCACGCAATGGCCAGATCGTCGTGGCCCGCCTTGGCGATGAAGCGACCGTCAAACGCTATCGGCGACAAGATGATCGGGTGCGACTGGAGCCCGAAAACCCTGCCTACCAGGCCATCGAAATCGATCTGCAGCGGCAGGAACTGATTATCGAAGGACTCGCGGTCGGCATCATCCGTACCGGAAATCTGCACGCTGGATGATGTGTCATGGCAGCTGCAGTCGATCCGATCATCATTCCCGAGGCGGTCGTCGAGGAGCCTGTGGCCAGGCGCACTGTCGGCCGCGCGGTCACGCTCGAAGCGCTTGCCCGACTGTGCCGTACCGGCCGCGACAGCACACGCGCGATCGCTATCGAAGCCAGCGGTTTTCCCGAACTGGATGCCGCCTTGCCGGGTGGCGGCTGGCCGTCGGGATCGATGGTGGAACTGCTGCCCGATGAAATCGGCATCGGCGAACTGCGATTGATCATGCCTGCGCTCGCGCGCCTGACTCAGGGCGAGCGTCATGTCGCCATGATTTCTCCACCCTTCATTCCCTTTGCCGCTGCCCTGTCGCAACAGGGCTTGCGATTGGAACACCTGCTAATCATCCGCGCCCTCCAGCCGGTCGATGCGTTGTGGGCCTGCGAACAGGCCCTGCGTTGCAAATCGTTCGGTGCTGTCATCGCCTGGCCCACTGCGATCAAGGATCGCGAGATTCGCAGGCTGCAACTTGCCGCTGAAGCCGGCCACAGCATTGGCTTTTTGTATCGCGCTCCGACTGCCGCGATGGAAGCCTCGCCGGCTGCAATGCGTTTGCGCCTGCGCGCGAACCCTCAGGGATTGTCGATCGATATTCTGAAATGTCGTGGGGGGCGCGCTGGCACTTCAATAACCCTCGGCGAAACCAGGCGCGAGCTCGCGAGCGTCTCCGCTACAGCCTACAGCTTGCCGCCTGCAGTTCAGGCCACCATCTAGTCCGTGGCTCATGCTGTGGCTTTGCATCTCTCTACCCAAGCTGCCTCTGGAGGCTTTGCGGCCTGACGACGAGCAAGCAGCAACTGTCGTCACCGCCTGCGAAGGCAACACCCGATGGGTCATCTGCTGCAATGCTGCTGCCGAGCGGGCGCATCTGAAGACCGCGATGAACTACACCGTCGCACTGGCGGTTCATCCCGCGACAATTGCCATGGATCGCAAGCTGCAGGCAGAACAAGCGGCACTGGAACGACTCGCCGCCTGGGCTTATCAGTTCAGCAGTTGCGTTATTCTCAGCGAACTATCCTCGAACCTGCGGCTCGCATGCACCGGCGCGCTGTG
>JAIBJL010000554.1 GCA_020029545.1 Gammaproteobacteria bacterium | reverse complement strand
CTCGCGCTGGGCGAGCACGACGATCTGCGCATCCGCGCAGCGGCGCGCTGGTCTCTTGAAGACCTTAAGGCTGCAGGCTGCAGGCTGTAGGTCAGAACGAAGTCGCATCCGCGGCGCAGCCGCCAGTTTCCTATCCGACCTACAGCCCACAGTCTTTATCAAAGTATGGACAAGATCTTCTTAAGCGCACTGAATGTCGAATGCATCGTTGGCATCTGGGAATGGGAACGCCGTGTCAAACAGAATGTCGTGATCGATGTCGAACTCGCCGCCGACATCCGGCGCGCCGCCGCGGCCGATCACATCGACCACACAGTCGACTACAAGAGGCTCGCCAAACGCCTGCTGACGTTCGTCGGCGAGTCGCAATACCAATTGGTCGAAACCCTGACGGAACGTATTGCGCATCTGATCGTCACCGAGTTCCACGTACCCTGGGTCAAAGTACGCTTGAACAAGCAGGGTGCGATTCGCGGCGCGCGCGATGTCGGTATCGAAATCGAGCGGCACGCCAGCGACTACGCCGACGCCACGCCGACGCAGGTGTCCGGTTGACTGCCACCCTCATGAATACCTCGTCCGTGGTGGAGCCCGCGGCTCGGCAGCCATGACCGCGGTCTACGTAGCCGCCGGCAGCAATGTCCAGCCCGTGACACATCTGCGGCAGGCGCTACAGGAATTGCGCGATTTCTTCCCCGACCTTGCGGTGTCGCCGGCTTATCGCAACAGGCCGGTCGGTTTCGAAGGCGCCGACTTCGTGAATCTGGTCGTCGGATTCGAGACCGTCCTGGCGCCCGTGCATGTGCGCGACCTGTTGCAGCTGATCGAAGCACACTGCGGTCGCGCGCCTGATGCCCCCCGGTGGGCGCCGCGGTCGATGGATCTCGACATCCTGCTGTATGGCAGTCTCATCAGTATCGAACCTGGCCTGGTGCTTCCGCGGCCGGACCTGGTGCGTCGCCCTTACATGCTCAAGCCCATGGCGGACATCGGCCCGGACATCGTGCATCCCATTATCGGCAAAACCATGCGGCAGTTATGGGAAGGGTTTGAGAGCGCAGGGCATGAAATGGTGGGGGTCGAGCTGGAGTAGGCGGGAGGCGGCTACCATCCCACACTGCGTCCGCCGTCAACGGCGAGAATCTGTCCTGTCACAAACGGCGCATCTGTGGCGAAGAACAGCACCGCGCGCACGATGTCGTCCGGCGAGCCGCTGCGTTTGAGCAGCGTCTTGTCGATGATCTCGGTCTTCACCGCGGGATCGATGCCCGCCTCGGGCCACATGACGGGGCCGGGCGCTATGCCGTTGACGCGCACTTCGGGCGACAGCTCGCGTGCCAGCGATTTTGTCAGCATGATGAGGCCGGCCTTCGCGGTGCTATAGACGGAGTGCTGGGGCAACGGCCGCTGTGCGTGAATGTCGATCATGTTGATGATCAGGCCATGCGATGCCCGCAATGCCTTGGCCGCTGCCTGCGACAAAAACAGCGGCGCCTTGAGATTCGTGCCGATCAGGTCTTCCCAGTGCGTTGCGGTGATGGTGCCGACCGGCGTCGGATAAAACGTCGAAGCGTTGTTCACCAGCACGTCGAGCCGCCCGAAAGCGTCGAGGCTGCGCGTGACTATGCCGGCCACGCCGCTCGTGTCGAGCAGATCGGCGACGATAACGATGGCCGAATCGCGGCGTTCACGGTTCAGTTCATCGCAAAAGGCCTGCGCCGCCGCCGCCGATCGATGGCAATGGATAGCGACCGATGCGCCCTGCGCATGCACGGCTTTGACAATGGCTGCACCGATGCGCTTCGCCGCGCCGGTGACCAGCACGACGCGACCGTCCAGCGTGCCGGGTGATGGCTTATCTCGATGCGAAGGGCTCATGACGCTAATGTTCGCTGAATCGCGGCCAGTTGCAAATGTCAGAGAAGGCCGCTTCCGCGTACGCAGTCGCCTGCGCGCACCGGCCGGCGCGTAAAATCAGCAAGCAAAGAGAGAGATCGGTATATTTCCTGTCCAGATCAACACGTCCCTTGCTTGCGTCACGTGCTCCTTTGAATAACGCCCACGATCTGCCCCCATGCGCGCGGCGGCTGGATCAGCTTCGAGCGCTTCATGGAGATGGCGCTCTACGAGCCGGGCCTCGGCTATTACAGCGCCGGTGCCACCAAGCTGGGTCGCGATGGCGACTTCGTGACGGCACCGGAAATCTCGCCGTTGTTCAGCCGCTGCCTCGCCACGCAATGTACCGAGGTGCTGCAGCAACTCGGTGGCGGCAGCATCCTGGAGCTGGGTGCAGGTTCGGGTGTGATGGCTGCCGACATCCTGCTCGAACTCGCGGTACAGCAGCATTTGCCGGATCGATACCTGATCCTGGAAGTCAGTGCGGATCTGCGCGAACGCCAGCGCACGACGATCGAGCAGCGGGCGCCGCATCTACTCGAACGGGTGCAATGGCTCGATCGCTTGCCGGAACAGTTACGCGGTGTCGTGCTCGCGAACGAAGTGCTCGACGCGCTGCCCGTGCAACGCTTCAGCATCCGCGGCGGGCAGGTGAATGCGATCGGTGTGACCTGGCAGCTCGGCCGGCTCGACTGGTCGGAGGTACGCGCCGATGCGCACCTGGAAGCCGCCGTGCGCGCCATCGAAGCTGCGACGGGCGAGCCATTTGCCGATGGCTACCGCTCCGAACTCAATCAGCGGCTCGATCCGTGGCTGCGCGGCATGGCCGAAACACTGAGCGCAGGCGTGGCGATTTTCGTCGACTATGGGTTGCCGCGTCGTCAGTACTACCGCGCCGAACGTAACGAAGGCACGTTGCTGTGCCACTACCGACACCGCTTCCATGACGATCCGCTGTTTGCCGTCGGCGTGCAGGACATCGGTGCCTGGGTGGATTTCACTGCCGTCGCCGAAGCTGCCAGCGACAGCGGCCTGCGCGTTGCCGGCTTCGCCACCCAGGCGCATTTCCTGATCGGCTGCGGGATCGAACAGTACCTTGCGAACCTGCCCGACCAACTCACCGTCGATCGCGTGCAGATCGCGCGACAAGCCATGGTACTGACCTTGCCGGGTGAAATGGGCGAACGCTTCAAGGTCATCGGCCTTGCCGCCAACTACGATCACGCATTGCGTGGGTTCAGTACGCGTGATCTAGTGGGGACGTTGTGAGGAAGATCGTGAATGGTGAGTGGTGATTAGTAATTGTTGAATGGTCAGAAGGTTGCTTCATCCCTGGGTCGGCCGCCCGCTGTTCCCGACAGCGAGCGCCACTTCCTACGTCCTTGTAGGTCGGCCGGCTGTGTTCCCGACACAGCTCGGCATTTCCTACATCCTTGTAGGTCATGCGCAGCGCGATGGCCAACTGGTAAGAACCGCGGACGCGGCTGGTAAGCTGGCCAGATACAGACACGGAAGTTTGTTCTGACCAGCCGCACAGCAGTTCTTACCAGCTTGCCAACCGCGTCCGCGCGGTTCTTACCCTTTGCCCGCCGCCCCGGCCTGAACCATGAGAGTGAGTAGGTATCAGAGCGGTATCAGAGCGTACTCATCTGCCGCTTCATCTCATCCAGCGCCGCGATGCGTCGCTTCCGCAGCTGCTGCGCGATCTGTAACCCACTCAACCCTTCGCGCTCCGCTTCGCTCAGTGCCACGTTCGCTGCAACCTCACGCGCGCGCCGGAGCATGGTCGACTGCGGATAATCGCGATCTTCCAAGCCCTTGCGACCGCGGGCATCGGCTTCGCAGGCGACGATGAACTGTTCGACTCGCGCCGGGCGCCGAAACGCATCGAGGTGTTCCAGCAGATCGAGCAAGGTCGACGGCCTCAGCTCCAGCAACTTGTGCGATAGCAGGTGATAGCGCCCGACCAGTACCGCAACATCGCGATAGGTGTTCGGGATGCGCAATCGCTGGCACAGGGCTTCGATCAGCGTAACGCTGCGCTGTTCATGCGCAATGTGTCGCGGCCACTCATGGGACGGTGTCGTACCCTTGCCCAGATCGTGCGTGAGTGCCGCGAAGCGCACGATCGGATCCTGGCTCAGCCGCGCCGCCTGCTGCAGCACCATGAGGGTATGCACGCCGGAGTCGATCTCCGGATGCCATTTCTCCGGCTGCGGTACGCCGAACAGCGCTGCGACTTCGGGGAACACGATCGGCAGCGCAGCGGTTTCACGCAGGACTTCGAAGAATACCCACGGTGAGGATTGTTCCAGCGCGCGTTGCGTTTCCTGCCACACACGCTCCGGTACCAGCGCAGACAATTCACCTTTCGCGGCAATGTCTTTCATCAACGCCATCGTTTCCGGCGCGACCGTAAAGCCGAGCGACGCGAAGCGCGCGGCAAAGCGTGCGACGCGCAGTACCCGCACCGGATCTTCGACAAAGGCCGCCGACACATGCCGCAGCAAGCGCGCGTCCAGGTCGGCCTTGCCGTGGAACGGATCGATCAGTTCGCCCGTGTCCTGGTCCTGCGCAATCGCATTCACCGTCAGATCGCGACGCTCCAGGTCCTGCTCCAACGTCACATCCGGCGCGAAGCGAGTTTCAAAGCCGCGATAGCCCGGGCCGGTCTTGCGTTCGGTGCGCGCGAGTGCGTATTCCTCCTTGGTCTGCGGATGCAGGAACACCGGGAAGTCCTTGCCCACCGATTGGTACCCCTGATCGGTCAGATCCTCCGGACGCGCGCCGACCACCACCCAGTCGCGTTCGCGCACCGGCAGTCCCAGCAGTGCATCGCGCACCGCGCCGCCGACGAGATAGGTTTTTGGACGAGACATGGCTACAGGCTACAGGCTACGGTCGGAGGATGCATCCGGATGAAACAGCGACCCGGGCACCCGCATCGCTCGCCGCATACGCGGCGGGCACACCCTTGTGCCTGTGACTTTTTTCCTGCCGCGCGGTTGACACGACTTGCTCATCCAGCCAACCCTTGTCGATCTTCACCGCGGCCAGCATCGTGCTCCGACTGCTCACTCTCAT
>JAIBJL010000553.1 GCA_020029545.1 Gammaproteobacteria bacterium | reverse complement strand
CAATTTCGCCGTTGATGCTGCCGCCATTGGCCATGTCGATCACCGGGAAGCGGCGCACGTCGATGGTGTCACCCGCCATCACCACGTCGGACCGGCGAAAAAAGACGATGCTGTCTGTATCGGAGTGCGCATTCGGCTGATGCTGCACCTCGATTCCCTCGTCGTTGAGATACATGAAATAGTTAGGCGATCCTACGAACGCATCGGTGGGCCATGCGCCTTCGGGATACCCTGCGACGCTCATGCGCGTGAGAACATCCGCCACAGCCACAATGGATGCCGGGCTGTTGGCGACCTGCTCACCACGGATCGTGTAACCAGTCAGTTGAAAACGCTTGCCAGCCTTGGCGACTTTCTCGTTCCCCCCCACATGATCGTCACCGGCGTTGGTATTGATGATGTAGCGGATGGGTTGAGGCGTCAGCTTCTTTATCTCGGCAACCAAGCGTTCTGCGTGAGCCGCATCGCCTGCATCCACTACCACCGCACCGTCCGCGCCTACCTGGACCGCAACGTGGGCGCCCGCACCGGTGAGCACATAAAAGTTGGGGCGAACCTGGAAGAGCTCCATGCCATCGCCCAATGCCCGCGAATCCAGCTGTCCCGCGAACGCGACCTGCTGGCCACCGAGCATAGCCAACGCGCACAGCAACGCCGGCAAGTAATGCATCACCCGAATCGTCATCGAGCCCCCTCCGCCACCGCAGCCTGTGAACATCTAAGAGTTCTCAATGGCGGTTTTGATTTGAAGTCTTCAAAGTGTCCAGTTTTTAGATTGTCAGATTTCGGTGTTGCGGTAAACAGATTTAACAGATCTTTACTTCTATGCATGTCGCACCACGATGCCGTGCGTAAGGTAGAGCCCGCTCAATGCAGGCGAGCGGGCGGCGTCCTGTCAGCAGTTTGTCGCTGAAGTACTAACTCGCCGGTCTTGGTGTGTTGGGAACCCGTTTGGCCAGCATCGCCTTGGCGACTCGCGAGTTCGGCGGGCGCTGCAGGCTGGAGCTGATCCAGTCGGCCACTTCCACCAGAGCTTCGAGATTCACACCGGTCTGTTCACCCAGCCCGTGGAACAGATAAATGAGGTCCTCCGTCGCGACGTTGCCGGAGGCGCCCCTTGCGTAGGGACACCCACCGAGGCCGGCAACGGAGCTGTCGAAGGTACGAACCCCGAACTGATAGGACGCAAATACGTTGGCCACCGCCATTCCATATGTGTCGTGATAGTGCCCCGCGATGCGTTCCACCGGCACCTTCTTCGCTACTGCCTCCAGCATCCGCGACACGGATGCTGGCGTTCCGACGCCGATGGTGTCGCCCAGCGATATTTCGTAGCTGCCGAGTTCGTGTAAACGCGCTGCCACCTCGCTCACTTTCTCCGGCGCGGTGGGACCATCATAAGGACAGGCTACGACGCACGATACATAGGCACGTACCCGCACGCTCGCTTGCTGCGCAGCCTTAAACACCGGCGTGAAGCGCTCTAAGGATTCGTCAATGGAACAGTTGATGTTCTTTTGCGAGAAACCTTCGGAAGCAGCAGCGAATACCGCCACCTCCGTCGCGCCCGCCGCTACAGCCGCATCGAAGCCCTTGAGGTTCGGCGTCAGTACCGGATAGCTGACGCCGGCCCGGCGCTGCAGACGCTGCATGATTTCCGCGTGATCGGCCATCTGCGGCACCCATTTGGGGGAAACGAACGCCGTTGCTTCGACAGTACGTAGGCCCGCAGCCGCGAGGCGATCGATCAGTTCGAGCTTGGTCTCGGTCGAGATGACTTGCGCTTCGTTCTGCAGTCCGTCCCGCGGCCCGACTTCGACGATGCGGATGGTTGGCGTCATTGTGCAGCCTCGAAATCGACCCGTTCGGCGCCTTGGGAGACTTGATCTCCGGCCTGCCGGAACGTCAATGTGTGCAGGGCCGCGGCATTCGCCCGGAACTCGGCCGAGCGAGTATCGATCTGTGAGTTCAATGCTTGCATTCAATCTCCAGAGATTTCGGTTGCGCACGCGCCTCACGAGCAACCGACATGAGGTCATTTTTCGGGCCAATCAAGGGTGCCGGGCCTCTGTGCCCGCCCGAGGCCTCATCGGAAGTATAGTGCCGACCCGGCCACGGGCGTTAAAGCAGGCGCGTATTCCTGCCCCCTGGTAGCAGTATCCCGCCCGCACCCAGTTTATCGCCACCTTTCGCGGAACCAGTGGTTGCGGCGGCTCCGGGCTCGATTCCTTCGATGCTTCCACACCGCGATGCACCGGCGTATGGCAGCGTGCTATTACCGACCGCCGACTTCGCGACTTTGTCAGCATTGCAGGCCGTACGACGTGTGACGGAATGATGCCCTCGTCACCAGCGTGCCGCATAGTGCGGAAGGCTACCGTGCTCACTGATCGTTTTTTTTCGCGTCGCCGAGCAACAGCACGTTTCATGAACTAATATACGCGCACCATCACTCAGGGGGTCAGCATGCGTCGTTCTACCGTCTATGCCTTCAGTGCGTTCGTATTGGTCAGCAGCCACACCATGGCACAGTCACCACCCGCCGCTGGCCCGGGGGCTCAGATAAAGCGCATCGCCGGCACCGTGCAAAGCGTGTCGGAAAACAAGATGACGGTTGTCTCGGACAAGGGCGAGACCACCGAAGTTGTGATACCCGCCGATGCAAAGATGGCGAAGGAAGTGGATGCACCGCGCGCGGAGCTGGCCGCCGCCAAGCTCGCCAACTGCAATGCAACGGGCGCTTCCGGCACTGTGCTGCGAGCCAACCAGTGTGGAATCATTCCTGCAGACACGAAGATGGTCAATTCCGGCCACTTCCCGGAGGCTTCAGGAGCGACCCGGACCGTCGGCAACGTCACTTCGGTCAAGGGCGATCCGTCGAAGGAGATGGAGCTGGTCATCTCCTAC